>DATCFJ010000736.1:0-11293 GCA_036509605.1 Polyangiaceae bacterium
TGCGGTCGCGCGGCTCGAGCCGCGTGGCGTCTATGCCGACGTACACATCGGTCCGAAGCGCGCGCTCTGGCCGCGCGACCCGATCTCGATCGACATTCAACTGAAGTCCAAGACCGGCGGCGAGATCCCGTCGTTCTTGCAGGTCGTGCCCACGGTCACACTCGGCACCGACCCGGTAGACGTGAATTTCGAGCAAGAAGGCAACATACTGCACGCGGTCGTCCCCCCCAGTACCAAGCCTGGTCCGTGGGTGGTGCGGGTCGACGTCGCCGACCAATACGGCGTCGCGCTCGGGCATGACTTCTTGGAAATTGCATCCCAGCCGCGCAAACCTGCCCCGGCAGTGCGGGTCGTGGCTCTGGCCGCCGCCAGCCCCGGCCCGACCAGCCCGGCGCAGCGTCCGGCCCCTCAGCCGTCGCTCGCTAGCAGCAACTGACACGCTCTGACACGCTCTGACACGAGCGTCACCGCCGCGAAACAATCGCGGCGCTTGCATCCTGCATCCTACGGGAGGATAGACTGACACGCGCGTCAGTTGAGCTTGCCGGGCGCCCGTCCGGCAGCTCCTCACCGAGGGCAGAGCATAATGAGCGGAGACGCTAGCGAGCGCGAGCTGGTAATCGGGATGGATGTCGGATCGACGACCGTGAAAGCGGCCGTGATCGACCCGGTGACGAAAGAGATCCTGTGGAACGACTATCAACGTCACCACACGAAGCAGCCCGAGAAGGTGCTCGAGCTGCTCGAAACCATTCTCGCTGCGTTCCCGAACCAACCGGCTGACGCCTGGAAGATGTTCGTGACGGGCTCCGGCTCGGGCCCGCTCGCGGCGCCGACCGGCGCCAAGTTCGTTCAGGAAGTGAACGCAGTCACCCTAGCGGTGGAATACAAGCATCCGGACGTCTTGTCCGTGATCGAGCTCGGCGGCCAAGACGCCAAGATCATCATGTTCAAGGAGGACGCGCAGACCGGCGCCAAGACCGCCGGCACGTCCATGAACGACAAGTGCGCGTCGGGTACTGGCGCCACGATCGACAAGTGCATGATCAAAGTCGGCGCTGAGCCGGGCTTCGCGACGTCGCTACGTTTCAACGACGAGAAGCTGCATCACGTGGCGGCCAAGTGCGGCGTGTTCGCCGAAACCGACATCGTGAACTTGGTGAAGACCGGCATCCCCAAGGATGAGGTGCTGAACTCGCTCGCCGACGCGATCGTGCTGCAGAATTTGAGCGTGCTGACGCGCGGCAACACGCTAAAGCCACGCGTTCTGCTGCTCGGCGGCCCGAACACCTATCTGCCGTTCCTGCAGGATTGCTGGCGCAAACGCATCCCCGAGACATGGCGCGATCGCGGCTTCGTTTATCCCCAGGACGTGCCGATCGAAGAATTGATCTTCGTGCCAAAAAACGCGGAGCTGTACGCCGCGTTCGGCGCGGCCATGTTCGGCATCGCCGAAGGCGGCGAAGCAGGGCGCTTCAATGGCGTCGAAGGCTTGCGCGACTTCATCCAGAACGGTCGTCGCGCGCGCCTCGGTGATCAAGCTGGGCCGCCCCTGTCCGCGAACGCCGGCGAGATGGCCGACTTCAAGGAGATGTACAAGATCCCCAAGTTCGTGCCCGCGACGTTCACGCCCGGCCAGCACGTGAAAGGCATCATCGGCCTCGACGGCGGGTCGACGTCATCGAAAGCCGTGCTGATCGGTGAGGACGGCGAGCTCTTGGTCAAAGCCTACCAGCTGTCCAAGGGTAACCCCATCCAAGACACCAAGGAGCTCCTGGCCAACATCAAGGGCCAGGTCACGAGCCAAGGCGCGACACTCGAGTGCGTCGGCTTCGGTGCCACTGGCTACGCTGCGGACGTGCTCGAAGAGTGCGTGATGGCCGACGTGAACATCGTCGAGACCGTCGCGCACATGATGAGTGCCGTGCACTTCTTCGGCGATGTCGACGTGATCTGCGACATCGGCGGACAGGACATCAAAGTCCTGTTCATGAAGAACGGCGATATCCAAAACTTCAAGCTGTCCAATTCGTGCAGCGCCGGCAACGGCATGCTGCTGCAAGCGATGGCCGATCAGTTCGGCATCCCCGTAACGGAGTACGCGGACACGGCGTTCAAAGCCGAATTGGCGCCGAAATTCAGCTACGGCTGCGCGGTGTTCCTCGATTCGGATCGCGTGAACTTCCAGAAGGAGGGCTACCAAAAGGAAGAGCTGCTCGCTGGTTTGGCTCAGGTGCTTCCGAAGAACGTCTGGCAGTACGTGGTGCAGATCCCGCGTTTGGCATCGCTCGGCACGCGCTTCGTGTTGCAGGGTGGCACTCAGTACAACCTGGCCGCCGTCAAAGCCCAGGTGGATTACATCAAGCAGCGCGTGCCGGGTGGTCAGGTGTTCGTACACCCGCACACCGGTGAAGCCGGCGCGATCGGCGCGGCCATCGAAACGCTGCGCCGCTACAAGCGCAGCGGCGTGACGCGCTTCATCGGCATCGAGGCCGCGTTGAACCTCGAGTACAAGACCAAGAACGACGAAGAGACGGTGTGTCACTTCTGTCCGAACGAGTGCAAGCGCACGTTCATCGACACCACACGCCCCGACGGCTCGTCGACTCGCTACATCTCTGGCTTCTCGTGCGAGAAAGGCACCGTCGAGAGCAAAGACGCGATGCTGTCCCTCATGGAAGAGCGTCGCAAGACCGCCGCTGCGTTCCCGAACGTCGTGAACTACGAGGGCGAGCGCGCTTTCGTGCACTTCTACGAGTGGGCACCGCAACCCGCCGCCGGCACGCCGGTCGAGGACGTGAAGGTCACGAAATCGCTGTTTCGCGTGAAGCGCGAGGCCATCACCAGGCCGTTCCAACGCTCGAGCGAAGAAGCCCAGAAGAAGCGCAAGAAGATCCGCGTCGGCATGCCGCGTGTGCTCAACATGTACAGCACCGGGCCGTTCTTCCGGACTTATTTCGAAGCGCTCGGTCTCGGTAAGTCGAACGTGGTGTGGAGCGACGCCACGACGGAAGAGAGCTGGGTCGAAGGCGGCAAGTACGGTTCAATCGACCCGTGCTACCCGAGCAAGGTCGTGCAATCGCACATTCACAACCTGCTCTTTCACAAGCACGAGCCAGAGCGCAACAAGGCGCTCAACTACATCTTCTTCCCGATCCTGACTCACGTGAACAACTTCGTGGTCGACACGCAGGACAATGCCTCGTGTCCTATCGTCGCGGGCACGCCGGACGTCACCAAGGCGGCATTCACGAAGGAGGTCGACTTCTTCGCCGTCCGTAACATGGAGTATCTGGATCCGGCGCTGTCGTTCGAGGAGCCCACGCTGCTCGCGCGCCGCATGTTCGAGACCTGGAAGGATCGCCTCGGCATCACTGAGGACGAGAACGACCACGCCTGCGCCGAGGCTTGGAAGGCGCTCAAGGCCTTCGACCTCGACCTGCAGGACAAAGGCCGCGCCATCCTGGAGACCGTCGAGGCCGAAGATCGCATCGCCATCTTGGTGCTCAATCGGCCGTACCACGCGGATCCGGGCCTGAATCACGGCATTCCGGACGAGTTCCAAGTGCTCGGTTATCCGATCCTGAGCATCCGTTCGATCCCGAAGGATCGCGAGTATTTGGACCGCTACTACAAGGACGAGCTCGAGCGGGGCGTGATCAAGAGCCCGCTCGAGATCAACCACGTGTGGCCCGAGAACTACTCGGTGAACAGCGCGATGAAGGTGTGGGCCGCTGCGTTCGCCGCGCATCACCCGAACGTCGCGGTACTGGATCTATCGAGCTTCAAGTGCGGTCACGACGCGCCGACCTACGGCCTGATCGCCGACATCATCCAAACCTCGAAGACGCCGTCGGCGGCACTGCACGATATCGACGCCAACAAGCCCGGCGGTTCGATCAAGATCCGAGTGAAGACCTACGCTCACTCGCTCCGCCTGGCGCAGGAGCGGCTGGAGGATTTGGCCGGCAAGAAGCGCGACCTGGCCATGTCGATCGACAAGAAGCGGCTCGAGCTGCTCGGCCTGAAACAAGCCCAACTGGCGGCTCAGAAGCAGACAGACCCAGCGATCGAAAAGCAGATCGCCGAGACCATCGAGCGCGTGCGCGGCTACGAAGCGCGTCGCTCAGCTGAAGTGGAAGCGCCGAAGGGCGTTTTTCGTTTGGGACGTAAGCAGGCCGACGGCTCGATCGTCGCTATCGACCTGTCCCCCCCCGTCGGGGATCACGAAGCGCGTCAACGCACGATGACAGAGGCCGCGCACGCGGCCGAACGGATCGCGACAGAGGCCGCGCCTGCGGCCGAGTAGTCCAAGATTTCGAGCGAACAGCCAGATTTAGGGAGAAAAGACCATGACTCAACAAGTAAGCCTCGACGCGCCGATCAAGAAGAAGAGCCTGCCGATCGCCGGACAAGCGATGGACATCGACGCCGAGCTGAAGAAGTTCGAGGACGAAGAACGCGCCCGCCTCGGCATCGCGGTCGAGCAGCAATGGGTCGAGGACATGGCGAACCTGATGTTCACCAAGTCCGAAAAGGGCAAGATCACGCTGCTCATCGGTGGCTTGACCATCGCCCACGACTACTTGATCTCCGGCGCGTTCTCGGCGCTCGGCTACAACACCATCCCGCTCGATCCGCCCAATTACGACGCGCTCAGCGTGGGCAAAGAGTTCGGAAACAAGTCCCAGTGCAATCCCACGTACTTCACCGTCGGCAACTTGGTGCAGTACCTGATTCACTTGCGCGACAAGAAGGGGCTGACCACCAAAGAGGTGATCGACAATTACGTGTTCCTCACCGCTGGAGCCTGTGGCCCGTGCCGCTTCGGCATGTACGTCACCGAGTACCGGAAGGCGCTGCGCGACGCGGGTTTCGACGGCTTCCGCGTCATGCTGTTTCAGCAACAGGGCGGCCTCAGCCAAGCTACCGGTGAAGCCAGCGGTTTGGAGCTGAACCCGGCGTTTTTCATCGGCCTCTTGAAGGGGCTGATCTCGGGCGACGTGATCAATGGCATCGGGTACCGCTTGCGCCCGTACGAGAAGGTCGCTGGCTCGACGGATGCGGCCATCGCGCAAGCGAAGGACATCTGCCGCGACGCGCTGTTGCACAAGAAATCGATCTTGGCCGCGCTGATGCGCGCCAAGAAGATCTTCAAGACGGTCGAGGTCGACCGCACTGCGCCCAAACCCAAGGTTTCGATCATCGGCGAGTTCTGGGCCATGACCACCGAGGGCGACGGCAACTACCAGCTTCAGCGCTTCGTCGAGAAGGAAGGCGCTGAGGCGGACATCCAGTTCGTCACCGCTTGGATCCTATACAACCTCTGGGAAGTTCGCTTCGACACCGCGTCGCGCGCCACGCTGCGCGGCATGGACAAGAGCAAGTATGGCCTCGGTGGCACCGGTGAGTACGGCGTCTTCCAGCGCAAAGTTGGCCTCTGGGCAGGCGACTTGGCGCTGCGCGCCGCATTCCAGACGTTCGCCTACGCGGGCGGCTTCTACGGCTACCACCTGCCGGACATGGACGCGGTCGCTGAGGTTGCAGCGCCCTACTACAACAACGATTTGCGCGGCGGGGAAGGCCATATGGAGGTCGGGAAATTGATCCTCAACGTGGTCAAGAGCAAGGCCACGATGACGCTCAGCGTGAAGCCCTTCGGTTGCATGCCGAGCTCGGGCGTGAGCGACGGCGTGCAATCGCTAATCAACGAGAAGTTCCCGGGCACGATCTTCTGCGCGGTCGAGACCAGCGGCGACGGCGCCGTGAATTTCCAGAGCCGCGTGCAGATGTACCTGTTCAAGGCGCGTCAGGCGGCTCAGGTCGAGTTCGACAAGGCGCTCGCGGACACCGGCCTCACGCTGGAGAAGCTGCGCAGCTTCTTGGCCGACAACCCGCGCTACGCCTCGCCGCTGCACAAGTCCGGTCACTACGCCGCGTCCACGTCAGCGGATCTCGTCCACGAGGTTGCTGAGGTTTACGGCAAGTCACGCTTCGAGCTGATGACCAAGAGCGCGCGCTCGGCGTTCGACAAGCTCAGTAGCTTCGCGCGCGAGACCGTCGAAACGGCGCCAACCAAAGCCACCAACGCCGCTGCCTTGGTTCGCGAAGCGAGCAAGGAAATCTACGAGATCACGAAGGAGCAAGCTCCTCTGGTGGCCCAGTCGGCGCTGGTCAGCGCGCGGGCCAAGCTCGGCACGGTGCTGCCGTTCATCAGGCCGAGTGAAGAGTCGCTGCCCGTCGCAGCCGAGTGATGCAAATAGAGCCCGCTTCAACGGAGCTCACAGACGAAACCAAGCGCCCCAGCACGCAAATCTGGGGCGCTTCGTTTTTTAGGAGCTTCGCCGCGCGCGTGCCGGACAAGAATGTCTGGCGCATCTACCGCGTGACGTTTGCGCTGGGCATGGCGTACGGCACGGCGATTTCAGTGATCGCGCTGTTCCTCGACGCGCACGGCTTCGGCAAGCTCGCTATCGGCAAGCTCGCGGCGTGGTTCGCGGCGGGCATCGTGGCGTTTTCGCTGCCCATGGGACCGCTCGCGCGCCGCTTCTCCGCAAAGCGGATGCTAGCCGTGTCGCTGGCTGGCTACGCCGTTGCTGTGACCGCGTTCCCGTTCATGCGTAGCTTCTGGAGCATCGCGGCGCTGCGTTTCTTCGACGGCGCGTGCTCGGTGGGTGTCTGGGTGAGCTCCGAGTCCATCCTTTTGTCTCGCGCAGGCAAGGATAACAAGGCATTCGTGACTAGCCTGTATGCCATCGCCGTGGCTTGCGGCTACGTCGGCGGGCCGATCGCGGCTCGGCTGTGCACGGCCTACTTGCCGCTCGAGTTCGCCTTCATTTTGGCCGGTGTGATCGCGATTGGCACGAGCGTCTACGTGCTGCTGCGGCTCGACCCGGATGTCCGCGACATCGCGCACGACGACCACCCGCTGGCAGCGCTCGCCGCGGAGGGCTCGGCGCTGAAACTGCTCTGGCGGATCAAGACTTCGTGCTTCGGCACCTTCGCGTACGGTTACTTCCAGGCCAGCGTAGTCTTGTTTTTGCCGCTGTACTTGATGGAGCGAAAAGGCATCACGCAGCCGCAGACCATGGTTATCCCAGCTTACTTTGCGGGCGGCATGCTGCTGTTCTCGAACTACGCCGGGCGCCTTGGAGACCGCCACGGCCACCTGCTGCTGATGCGCATTCTCGGGATCATCGGTATGTCGATGGTGCTCGGCTTCGTGTACTTGGATTCGTATCCTGCCATGTGTGTGGCTGTATTCATTGCGGGCGCGAGCTTGGCGAGCATCTCGCCGGTCAGCCTAGCGCTGCAGGGTGTGGTCGCTCATCCGAGCGAGTACGAGCGCGGCACCTCGATTTACAACGCTTTTTACGCCGCCGGCATGCTGCTTGGTCCGCCCATCTCGAGCTACTTGTTCGAAACGCGCGGCGGAGCCGTAATGCTCGAACAACTCGCATTACTTTGGGCAGCATTCGTAATTTTCGCGTTCGTGTTTCGCGCGGACGACCCGGCTTCGACGCGGCACGCTTCGCGCGGCAGCGCCTGAGCCGCGCGCTCACCGCGGGCTACTCACACGCCTGGTGCCAGCGTTCGCGCGTGTGCGCAGGGCGCTCCGGCTGACCTTGCACCGAAGGGGGCGTGAGGGTTTCGCTGAGCGAAAATTCTCGCAACTTTTGCCCAGTATGCGCGAGGTACTCGCGGCACATGAAGGCCCCCAACTGCTCGAACCGAAACGGCCGCTCGCGTTCCTTGAAGGTGAACTTGTACCACCGCGAGAAGCGCCAGCGCACGACCGGCACCAAATCCGGAACGGCCCTCGACAACACTTCTACGTGCCGGCCAGTGACGGTACTGCCTTCGGCGCTCCAGCGCGGGATGTCGTACACGACGTCGAACAAACCGAAGGGTTGATCGAGCCACAAGTACTGCCTCGCGTTCATGAGCGCACGGGGCGGTGGGATGCGCCGACCAACGAACGGCCCCCAAGCCAACAGGATGAACTGAAAGCACAGCAGCGCGAAACCCAGCGCGCGCGCGGGCGACGACCGAAACGCATCCGGGAACCCGCCCCAGGCCGAGGCAGGCGCAGCCTGAGCTCGTGGGCTGAGCTTCGCCTTAGCGCCGAAGCGCGCGCCCAGCCAATCAAACCATTCCGGGCGCGTGAACAGCGCCATCGCGGCCAGCATCGTTTCCGTGAATGCACCAACGCGCATTGAAACCAAGATGCCAAACTGCACGGCAAAGCCAGCCGCCACCGCCAATGCGCGCGACCAGCCTACCTTCCAGGGCGACAGCGCGAAGAACGCAAATGAAAACTCCAGCACCAAGGTGAGCAGCGTGGAACCCCGGCACATTGCCGGGGATTGCGCGAGAATCAGCCCCGGCGGCCGCACGAAGCCAGTCAGTTGCAGGATCTGGAAAACGACGTTGCTGTGCAGCCAGCCAGCGCGAAATTTGAGCCGCGCCGCGCAGAAGTACAACAGAACGATGTGCAACTGCAGGAAGCGCAGCGCGAGCACTCGCGCGGGCCGAGTAGTCACCCGACCGAGCCACGAGTCCAAGCTCCAGCAGCGCCCAAGGTCTGCGAAGATTGAAAGGAACATCAGACAACGCATCAAGTCATCGCCACCGTCAGTGACGTACAAATTGCGCGTGTCGAGTGCGGTCAGAAAGAACCAAGCCACCGCCGCGGCCACGCGCGTGCGAAAACCGATCGTGAAGCACACGGCGGCAGCCAGACCCACGGCGAACAACGCGGCTGCGCCCGCTGTACTACCAACCAGCTCGAACACGCTCCACGTGTGGGGGTCCGCCTGCACACCGCGCGGCAATATGCCGTTGTCCGTCAAGAACGCGGGCAAGTCGCGCGCGTAGTTGATCAAGTCATGGCAAACGGTCAGCCCGAAGAGCCAACGAAACAACGCCTGCGGCCGTGGGTCAGCAGTTCCAAACCAATAGTCCGCGCTGAGCGGGTTCTCCGTGGCCTTCATGTTCGATCGGTAGTCAATGGCAAGGGTGGCGCGACATAGTCTCGCGGATACGAGCACAAAAGGGCCGAAAGCGGTGTAGGATTCCCACGTGATCGACCCAGACGTGATTGTGATTGGCTCGGGCCCAAACGGGCTCATCGCAGCCAACATGATGGCCCGCAAAGGCTTCAAAGTACTCGTCCTGGAGGCGAATGCCAATCGGCCGGGCGGCGCACTTGGTTCGGAAGAACTGACGCGCCCGGGCTTCGTACATGACGTCGGCGCGGGCTTTTTTCCGTTCGGCAAGACTAGTCCGGCGTTTGTCGAGTTGGAGCTGGAGTCCGTCGGGGTCACCTGGAAAAACGCCAAGTTCGAAAGCTGCCATCCGGCGCTCGACGGCAGTTACGCGTGCATCGCGCGCGATAGTGCGCTCAGCGCTGCGCACTTCGGCTCGCCGGCAGATGGCGCAGCTTGGCAAAGGCTAGCCGCGTTTCACGCGCGCATCGAGCCGCGCTTGCTGGCCACGCTGCTCGGCCCATTCCCCACGCTTTCGCCGGCGCTGCGCATCGGCCTCCTGGACCTGCTCAAAGTAGCATGGTCATTTGCCCACAGCGGCGCGAGCTTGGCGCGCTCGCTGTTTCGCAGCGAAGCCGCGCGCCGCGTGCTCCCAAGCCTTGGTTTGCACGTGGATGTCGGCCCCGAAGATTGGTTCGGGGCGGGTCTGAGCTACATGCTGGGCATGACCGCTTCTACTGGCGGTTATGCCGTACCGCAGGGCGGCGCGCAGCAGCTCACCAACGCCTTCGTAACGCGCCTCGAAGAGCGCGGGGGCCGCATTCGGCTCGGCGCGCGCGTCACGCGTATCATCGTCAGTGGCGGGCGCGCCGCAGCGGTGCGTTTGGAAAACGGCGAAGAGCTACGCGCCCGCCTGGGGATCATGGCCGACACGGCCGCGCCAACCCTGTACCTAGAGCTGCTTGAAGCGGCGCACGTGCCGGGCTGGTTAGTGCGCCGCATGAAGCGCTTCCCGCAAGGCTTCGGCACGTTCAAGGTAGACTTCGCACTCTCAGGCCAAGTGCCGTGGCAAGTGGAGGCCGCTCGCGACAGTGCCGTGGTGCACGTTGCAGAGAGTCTGAGCGACTTGAATCGCTTCACGAAGGAGGTGCGCGCCGGCCAGCTGCCCAATGATCCATACTTAGTAGTCGGGCAGCAGAGCGCGTTCGATTCGGTGCGCGCGCCGCCGGGCCAGCAGACCTTATACTGCTACTCACGCGTTCCCTCTCTTCCAAAGGGCGGCTGGGAAAAGCATCGTGAGGCATTCGCCGAACGTATCTCAGCTCGCATCGAGGGCCTGGCGCCCGGCTTTGGCAAACTGGTGTTGGACCGGCGCGCGACCTCGCCTGCTGACCTGCAGGCGGGAAATGCCAATCTTATTGGGGGTGACATCGGCGGCGGCAGCAATGCTTGGTACCGACAGCTGCTATTTCGCCCGGCTTTTCCGTACTTCCGTTATCGAACACCCGTGAAGGGGCTGTATCTCTGTTCCAGCTATACCCATCCCGGCGCTGGCGTACACGGCATGTGCGGTTACAATGCGTCACAAATAGCGGCACGCGATCTCAGCTAACCCGTCGTTCTGGCACACCTGATCAGCGTCGTTACAACTTGGTGGCCGACAACACAATGTTGAAGCACATCCAACATGGGGATTCACTGAACAGCGTGCTCGCTGAGTACGGTGTCGATTATTTGATTGTAAGTGCGGCCGAGCATCCGCCACAGTTGCACGATGGCTGCTACGAAGTAGTCGCGCCCAACCCGGACCAAGCAGGTTCCTCTCCGTTGATGCGCGGCAAGTTCTGCGCGGAGCCGATGATGCATTTCGCAACTCCGGCCAGCCCTCACACCTGGTGGCATTTCCTAAAACTCGAGACATTCGTATTCGACGTACGCCGAGAGCGCACTAGGCCGGCGGAGCCAATTGCGCATCACGTCAACTAGCGGGCGAACCTGGGGCCCGTTCGTTGACTGTGCTTTCGAGTCATGCGAGCGTGCGCGCCGTGCGGAAATTGACGCTCGCGCGGCTCGGCTTGCTGCTTTTGGCGGCGCTACTGACGTGCGCTGGAGTGTTCGCCTTTCACTATGGTTCCTTTGGCTGGGATGCGTGTCACCCTGCCCGCGCGCCGGTAACAGCGCAGGATCGCGAGCAGGCAAAGCGCGCGTTGCCAACGCTTGAAGAGATCGCGTTCCAGGCACCGGACGGCGTGACGCTGCGTGGCTGGTTCGTGCCGCCGAAATCCGGCGCGGTGGTGATCTTGGTG
>DATCFJ010000737.1:0-4185 GCA_036509605.1 Polyangiaceae bacterium
GTTCCATCGGGCAAATCGAGCAAATTCGCATCCCCCTGGCCGACGTCGAGCGCGCTCGCGCGTAGCACGCCGAGCGGTTTGCCCGCCCGCCGCGCGGCGGCCTCCACCCCGCAAAACAAGAGCGCCGACAAGGCGCACCAAACGACGTTCAAGCGACGTCGCTCGCTGGCGTCGAGCGTCACGAACGCCGCGCCGCGCAGGGCGACCAACCCCAATACGCAGACCACGATCAAGGTCAGCTGAACACAGCCCGGCTCGGGCAAGGTGAGGCCAAAGAAGCTCGCGGCGGCGCTCGCCTTGGCGATCCGTTTCACGAGCAACAACGCGCCGGAAGCTACCAGGGCCGCGCCGCGCTCGAGCGGCGGCACGGGCGCTAACAGCAGATGCGACAAGCACAGCGGCAGCGCAACGGTTTCACCGAGCGGAGCGGCCAACACGTTCGCCACGAGTCCCGCCAAGGTCACCCCGGATGCCAGCAGCGCCAGCAGGGGCGCGCACGGTATCGTGGCCGACAACGTGGTGACGAAGCTCATCGCGATGAAGCGCAGCGGTCGCCAGCTGATCGGCTCGCAGCGCGCGGAGAGCGGGCGACCGAGCCAAATCAGGCCGGAGGTCGCCGCGACCGAGAGCATGAACGATAAATCGAAGGCACACAGCGGGTCGAGCAGGGCAAAGACCAGCGTCGACAGCCCGAACGTGCGCACGGTGAGCGGCTTTCGACCCAAAGCGCGCGCCCCGAACGCCACCGAAAGCATGAATGCGGCGCGCCAGGCCGAGCCGCCGCCGCCCGCAAAGTCCGCGTACACCAAGGACAGCCCCACGCCGACTAGGTTCGCGACGCGCGCCACCACGAAGCGCGCTGACAAGGCCTCGATGCGTACCAGAAGAAACGTCAACCCGTGCACCAGCGCGACCACGGCGAACACCAAGTGCGTGCCGCTGACCGCCAGCATGTGCGAGAGACCGCTCTTCTGAAACGCCAGCGCGTCTTCGGGCAAGAGATCGCTCTCGCCGAGCACCAAGGCGCGGGCCATGGCGGACGCTGCAGGCGCAAACGTGAGCACGATGCGCCGACGCGCGTGGGCACGCGCTCGGTCGATCAGCGCAGCCAAGCCGAAGCCGCGCTCGGTTACCTCTAACGACAGCACTCCGCCGGTGAGGACGATCCCCATCCGGGCCGCCGACGGCGTGGGGTCGGCGGCGCCGAGATTCCGAAACAGCTGCACGGGAGCCAAGTCGGCAATCGCAAGGACTCGGTCGTGCCGCGCGAGGCCATCCGGACCGCCGTGAAGCCGAGCCACGAACGGTACCGGCAGTAACTGCGTGCCGCATTCGGCGCGCGTCACTTGGCCGACGAAGCTTGCACTGCCGTCCGACCAAACCGGCGACGTTGTGACGACGACGCTCAGGTCGCAGCGGCTGGGCGCTCCGATGGCGTCGCGCGCCTCGATGCGCGCGGCTTCGAAGCGCCGGATCTGTTGCGAGCCGCGCGCGGCGCCGAGTGCGAACAGCAGCACCGTGAACCAGCGCGCTCGCCGCGAAAGATCCGTCCCAAGAACGAGCAAGCCGAGCAGCGTGCAGAACACCGCGGGCACAGGGTGCACGGCACACAACCCGCCCGCGACCGCGGCAGCCGCCGCTAGCAGCACTCCGTCGACGCGCATGTGGTGGCCGCGTGCACTCCGCGAGCCGCGCAGAAATGCGCCGCCAGGTCTGCGATCAAACCTGGCGATCGTCAGCTATTGGCGAACGGGCGCGCCGCCGGCGCCGGCGCCGCCGCCGCCGCCAGCGCCGCCGCTATTGTCACCGGGCTCCGGTTTCGGCCGGAGCGCTTGCACTGGAGCCGACGAAGCGCTGGGCGACACCGGATCCTGCGCGTTGCCGAGCGGTCGCTCAGGGTTCTCGGTTGGGCGTTGCTGCCCGACCGCCGGCTCTTGGTTATTGCCGGTTGGTTGCTGCTCGCTAGCGGTCGGTCGCTGCTCGCCGACGACGGGAGGCTCGCTAGTACCGGGACCACCGCCACAGGCGACGAGCAGGCCGCAACCGAACAGACACAGGAACAAGCCTTGCGCCGTCATGGCAAACCTCCGTGTTTCAGTCGAAGTAGTAGAGTGCGGCAATATTACCGGTAAAAATGTTCCACGGGTTGTCACCCACGGAGGTGCCGAACGCGGTTTGGCTCTGCACGATCGCAGCGGCGGGAGCCGAGTCCTTCACGCGATCGTAGCTCAACGCGAGACCGACGCCCGCCTGCAAGGACAGCTCCGGAATGCCGATGAATCCGAATTGAACTTCAGCGCCGGCGCGCGCACCGATGTCGAAATGGACGCCACTTAGGTCGTCACCCGTGCCGTTGCGCTTCGAGCTCGCCAATCCGAAGTTGAGCTCAGGCACGATCTGAAAGCTGAAGTGCTTCGACCCCGCGAGCGCGAGCGGCACGCCGCCGTGCAACATGAATACTGTGAAGCCTTGGCTATCGACGCTCACGTTGCCCGTCTTGGTCGAGCCACCCCTGAATAGGAGACCCAAGCCAGCGTCGATGCCGATCATCGGATCGAGCCAATAGCGCACACCGATCACGGGCGCGTCGACGGTCGCGGGACCTGCGGCGCCGCCCAAGTCGATGGCAATAGTGCGTCGCCCCATGTAGCCAACGCCGAAATGGCGAACCACGGCGGCGTGATCGGTGGCGTCCGCGGCCGGGTCCGGAGTCGCTCCAGGGAGCGTCATTCCAGTCTGAGCGGGAGCCGGAGAAGCACCCGCCGGTGCCGGCGCGGCGACCGGAGTGGTCGTGGTCGTGGTGCTAGTGGTGGTCGTCGCCGCGGCGGTCTGCGCCAAGGCGCTCTGGGTGAATGCCAGGCTGGCAGCGGTCAGCCCCGCGAATCCAACTAAAATCCCGAAGTTTACGCTCTTCATCGGTTCCTCCGCTTCAAGGTCAGCAAATTGGGAACGAGCGGATGCCGGCTGGACCAGCCACCTGCCCGCCCTCGGACGGGGCATCCTGTATCGGATTGTTTCGTGAATGCAAACGAATCACGACGCGGCGCGTCATTCGAGAGCGGATTTTGTGAGTTACTTCCGCGGACAGCCGCTCGCAATGTCCCGCAGTGCCCAAGCGTCGCATCGACCTGCTGCTCGTGGAACGAGAGCTCGCGCCGACCCGAGCGCGCGCCCAAGCGTTGGTGCTCGCTGGCAAGGTCTACGTCGGCGACCGGCGCATCGACAAGGCAGGCACCGAGCTCGACGTCCAGAGCGAGATCACTGTACGCGAAGCCGAGCGCTACGTGTCGCGTGGCGGACACAAGTTGGAGGGCGCGCTCGACGCGCTCGCGTGCGTGGTCGAAGGCGCCGTTTGCGCAGACGTGGGTGCATCGACAGGTGGCTTCACGGATTGCTTGCTGCAACGCGGCGCGAGCAAGGTGTACGCGATCGACGTCGGCTTCGGGCAGCTCGCACACAAGTTGCTGAGTGACGCGCGAGTCGTGGTGATGGACCGGACCAATGCTCGGCATGTGAGCCCAGAGGTGTTCGCGGAGCGCCTCGACTGGGTGGTTGTCGATGCGTCGTTCATCAGCCTGGAAAAGCTGCTGCCGGCGATCACGTCCTGGCTTACGCCGGGCGCGCGCTTGCTGGCCATGATCAAGCCGCAATTCGAAGTCGGTCGGGACGAAGCGCGTCGCACCAAGGGCGTGATCCGCGATGCCGAAGTGCGCACTACCGCCATTGAGCACGTGCTCGCCGCGATTTGCGACAGCGGTTACACGGTGCTCGGCGGCGCCGATTCAAGCGTGCCGGGTCCGAAGGGCAACGTCGAATACTTCGTGCTCGCGGAACGGCTTCAAAAGACGAGCACCCAAGCATCGTAAATGGCGTGCGTCCACACCGCCGGGGCAAAGCCGCGGAACGCGTAGATGATCGTGAACGCCAGACCGCACACCGCGCGAAACACGAACGAGCGCAGCTCGAACGGCTCGCCGAAATCCCCCACGTAGTGCCAGCCGCTGAACACTAACGCGCCGAGCACGGCCCAACCCACACTAACGAGCGTGCGCTTCAAGCGCGGCACCGGCCCGAGCAAGCTCAGGATCAAGCGTAACCCGAGTCCGAATACGCCAACGCGGAACGCGATCTCCTCGTAGAACCCGGCGCCCAGCGACATCACGAGCGAGCTGAACTGGCCCTCGG
>DATCFJ010000738.1:0-2963 GCA_036509605.1 Polyangiaceae bacterium
AAACTCGGGGGTGGGGCCCAAAACTCGGGGGTGGAGCCCAAAACTCGGGGGTGGGGCCCAAAACTTGGGGGTGGAGCCCCGCTGAAGTACGCGCTTCGTGATCCCCGAAAAGGGACACTTCAGCGCGGCGGGGGAGAATCCCCCGATGACTGTGCCGACGGAGGGACTTGAACCCCCACGACCTTGCGATCGCGTGGACCTGAACCACGTGCGTCTGCCAATTCCGCCACGTCGGCATTCCTGGAAGGGACCAAGAACCCAGGCACAACACCTGCTGTCGTCAGAATTTCAGGTTCTGCAGGTACCAGGAGGAGGCCGGCCCTCAAGCCGCAAAACGTCCCAACTGGCGCGCAGGGTCTACCTCAGCGAGGCCTAGGGACGCAAGAGGAACGAGCAGACTCGCCCCCTAGAAAAATTCCTGGCGGTCCGCGGCGACTTGGAGGGAACTCTTGGGATGCGTGGATTTTTATTGGGCATGAGCTTGTCGCTCGCATTCATCGTTGGCTGTGTCGCAAGCTCCACGCGATACGGCGTGCCGAGAGCGGAGGCTGCTGCGGTTGTCGAGCAGCGTTGGTCGTACTTCTGCTTCGACGCCAACACGGTCGACGATGTAAACTTCAAGGCAAATGCGGCTGGGTTAAGAGGCTGGGACCTCGTGACCTCGTCGACTAACTCGAATGGACAGACCGTCTGGTGCTTTCGACAGCCGCGCCCGTAGCGTTGCTCGTCGGCCTTGTCGTTACCGCCGCGCCAGTGTCGAGATCGAGTGCCACGGCGTAACGCGCGTCCGTGGTGCGCGACACGGTTCCAGAAGCGTGGACAGCTAGCGGTCCAAAGTTGGCATCGCCCAGCACTTCGTCGACGTCGTGTCCGACCGTCGGCGCGTCGGGGCATTCGTCGGGCGCGTCCCAGCTGAGCGAGAACGCCCACTCGCTGGCGGTCGCCGAGCGCGGCACACCCAACAGAAGACCGAGCACAGCCGGGACGACGACGGAGCGCTTCACTCAGCCTCGAGCTTTGACCAAGCAGCCTTGTGCGTCGAGCTCCACCAACTGCTGCTTCAACAAGCGTCCCGCGGCGCGTTTGAAGGCCTTCTTGCTCAGGCCGAAGATCTCTCGCAATTGCTCTGGACTCGAGTGATCGCCGACGCGCGGCGGGCTCGGGCGGCTGACGATGTCGAGCACGGCTTGCGCGTCACTTTCCAGCTCTTCGTGGGCATGAGCGCGCAAGGACAGCTCTAGCTTGCCGTCGGGGAAAACGTGCGTCACGCGAAAGCGCGCGGCTTGCCCGCGCGTGAGGCGGTGCGGTTCAGCGGCCGGCACGAGGCCGACGAAGCGGCGCTCGAGGATGACGAACAGTCCGATCTCGGGATCATTGCGCCACGCCTCCCCTTCCACCCAACTGTCCCGTTCGAAGCTTGCAGGTTCGAGGTCTAGGCGCTCGGCAACTCGCATGGTGCCAGCGAGCCGCCCGCTGTCGTCGACATACAGACCGATAGGCTCGTACGAGCCCACATGCAGATCCTTGGTTTGTTCTGCGAACGGCACCAACAGATCCTTGGCCAAACCCCAGTCCACGAAGGCGCCGAAGCTCGCGCAATCAGTGACGCGCAAGAACGCCACCTCGTCCAGACGCAGCTTGGGTTGGCGCGTGGTGGCTAAGGGTCGGCCTTCCGAATCCAAATACACGAACACGTCGAGACTGTCGCCGACGCGAGCACCGAGCGGGATCTCACTACCGATCAGCAGCAGGCAGGGCGCATCGGCGCGCTCGTCGGCGGGGTCACCGAGGAAACCGCCCGAGGCGTTGAAGCGACGGAAAACGAGCGTGCAAGGACGCCCGAGAAACTGACTGAAATCCATGCGATGCATTGCGCAGCGGCCGAGTCTGGCACAGTCACGAGCAAACTTCGCCAAAAGCCGCGGCGGTCCTCAGGCCATCGTAGCGAGCTGGGGCAGATTGGTTTAACCTGGAAAATCTGCTCATGGCCTACGGACCCGGCGCGATCATCAACAAGCGGTACCGGATCTTGGACAAGCTTGGGGCTGGCGCGCACGGCATCGTGTATCGGGCCCGCGACCTGGAAACCCGGGACGAAGTGGCGCTCAAGTTCTTGGGCGAGGGAAAGTCGCTCGAGCCGGAGTACAGCCAGCGCATCGAGCGTGAAGCGGTAGCCATGGCGCGCCTGCGCGGTACAAGTGCCGTTTACGTGCACGGCTTGAACACTGCCGAAGACGGCACGCTGTACCTGATAATGGAGGTGCTTGCCGGCAAGGACTTCGAGGCCTACCTGGGCGAAGCGGAGCGCGTCGGTGGCAAGCTCAAGAAAGCAAAGCTGCTCGAGATCCTGCGTCCGGTGGTGGACACGCTCGAGGCCGCGCACAAGCAAGGCATCGTGCATCGCGACCTCAAGCCGAGCAACGTGTTCATCGTCGACGCCGAGCGCGGCGGTGGCGTGCGCCTGCTGGACTTCGGCTTGGCCAAGATGCTGGATGCCAGTGCGCTCACCGCCGATGGCATGGTCGCCGGCACCCCGAGTTACATCTCGCCCGAAGGCTGGAAAGGCAACCCACGCCTGCTAGACCACCGTATTGACGTTTACGCCCTGGGCATTCTGGTATTTCGCGCGCTCAGCGGGCGCACACCGACACCCAAGGGCAACGTGCTCGACGTGTGCAGCTGGGCCATGACCGGCGTGCGTCCCAGCTTGCACGAGCTTCGTCCGAGCCTGCCGCGTTCGATCGATATCTGGGTCGAGAAGGCGCTCGCCATCGAGCCCAACGATCGCTTCCAAACCGTGCGAGCGTTGTGGACCGCGCTCGAGCGCCTGCTCGCCGAACGCCTTACTACGCCGTTCTGAGCTACAGCGTCCCGAGCCGACGGCGCAACGTAAGCGCAGGATCACTGACCCAAAATCGCATCAAGTCTTGAACGCCGCGCATGCCCTGCGCGAGTGCCGCGCC
>DATCFJ010000739.1:0-11493 GCA_036509605.1 Polyangiaceae bacterium
GACGACGAAGCAAGCCAACTTTTGGCCAATTTGGAGGCAAACCGATGAATATCTCGCGCATCAAGAGTGACCGAGCCAGAGCGTTACTTACTGGGCTGTGCGTAGTCGGTATCGCCGCCTGTGGCGTCGCCGAACATCCGAGCAGCGCTCCGCCCATCGATACGAGCGGGGACTTCGGGCCGAATGGTGGTGCTCCTCCGGCGACGTCTGCCGGAGCGGCGAGTGTCCCGATGGCCGGTAGCCCCGCGACCGGCGGCGCCCCCGCGACCGGCGGAGCAACGATGACCGGTGGCGGCACGTCAGCTGCAGGCGGCACGTCGCCCGCAGGCGGCACGTCAGCCGCAGGCGGCACGTCGGCGGCAGGCGCCGCGACGGGCGGCGCGTCAACCGGTGGCTCAGCGGGCGGCGCGCCGCTGTCGGGTGTGACGATTACCTTGGGTAACGACGTGGTCCCGATGGAACGCGCAGTTGCCTTCATTCACATCGGGCATTCGAACATGGCCGGGCGCGCCACCACACCCGCCGGGTCGCGGGCGTACCATTTCACAGAAACGAATCCGCACGCTTATATGTATCACGTGGCAGCAAACGCCGGAGGCGGCATGCCTGGACCGCCGGCGCTCGCGATCGAGCCGAAGACTGCGGGCGATACGCCCGGCAACGCCGGACCCGGCACTGCTTTCCTCAAGGAAGCCGCAGCTCTCGCTCCGAACACCTACTTCATCTCGCTCGGCTTCGCTGTCCCGTCTGCCTACTGCTCACAATTCGTGCCCGGTGCCCTTTATTACGACAAGCTGATCGCCGCGCCCAAGGCCATCAAAGGCAAGGTCACGTTCGGCGGCATCTTCATCTATCTTGGCATTACCGAGCGTGCCGACGAGGCCGGCCATACCGCCGCGGACACCGCCAACTATGCCAATTGCATCAACACCTTGGTGACCGCCATCCGCGCCGACGTCGGCGTGCCGAACCTACCGCTGATTGAGAACGACTATGAGGTCGAAGGGACCGGCCAGTTCGTCGTGGGCGGGGCCGTGTACAACTCGATCTACCCAGAGATTCAGAAGATCCCGACGACCGTCAGCAACTCGGTGCTCATCGATTGCAAAGGCTTGGGCATGCAAGACGACCATCACTTCAACCTAGACGGACAGCGTACCTATGCGCAGCGCGCGATAGCGATGATGAAAACCAAGGGTTGGTTTCCCTGGAACTAGCAATTTTTCGGCACTTTTAAATGGTTTTCTCGAGTCAGATCTTTATCTTCTATTTTCTGCCGCTAGTCCTTTGTTTGTACTACGTGCTGCCGTTCCGAGCTCGCACGGCCCTGATCGCAATTGCCAGCTATGTCTTTTATGGCTGGGCCAATCCGCTCTGGGCCGTGATCATGTTCTTCGGCTCCAGCGTCGACTACGTGTGCGGCCTCGCCTTGGTCAAGCTCTCTGGTTTGCCTGACGCGGACGGCCTACCTCCGGTGATCGGACCGGAGGTGCCGCGCACTCGCAAGATGAAGGCCGTGCTCACGGTCTCGATCGTGACCAACCTCGGGCTCTTGGCGGTGTTCAAGTATACGGGCTTCGCCGCCGAGAACATCAACGCCCTGGGCTCCCTTCTGGGCCTTGGGGACAAGCTGCTGCCGGTGTTGCACTTGGTGCTGCCGGTCGGCATCTCGTTCTACACGTTCAAGGCCATGAGCTACGCCATCGACGTGTATCGGGGCGACGCAAGGCCCATGCGCCGCTTCACCGACTACATGTGTTTCGAGGCTTTTTTCCCAGATTTGGTGGCCGGCCCGATCATCCGCTACGCGGCGCTGGAAGAGCAGATGCGAGTTCGCCAGCACACGCTGGAGAAGTTCGCGCGCGGCGTCGCCTTCTTCGCGTTCGGCATGGGCAAGAAGATCTTGCTCGCGAACCCCATGGGCCACATCGCAGACTTGGCGTTCGCCAGCGGCCCGGCGCACGCCAAAGACGCCTGGTTCGGCATCTTCGGCTACGCGTTTCAGATCTACTTCGATTTCTCCGGGTACTCGGACATGGCCGTGGGCCTAGCGCTGATGATGGGCTTCGTCCTGATTCAGAACTTCGACTCGCCCTACAAATCGCGCAGCATCACCGAGTTCTGGCGGCGCTGGCACATTAGCCTTTCCACGTGGCTGCGTGACTACCTGTACATCCCGCTCGGCGGCAACCGCAAAGGGTCGCGTCGCACGTACGTCAACTTGATGGCCGTGATGCTGCTTGGTGGCCTGTGGCACGGCGCGAGCTGGAACTTCATTCTTTGGGGCGGCATCCACGGCGGCATGCTGGCCGCCGAACGAAAGCTCGGGAAAAAGCATCCGCTGCGCCATTTGCCGCCCGCGCTCAGCACGGCGAGCACGTTTCTCATCGTGTGCCTGTCGTGGGTGTTCTTCCGCGCCAAGACCCTGCCTCAAGCGCTCACCTACTTCGCGTCGATGTTCGGGCTCAGTCACACCTCACCCGCTTCGGACGTAGTAGGCGGCGCGCTGTACACGCCCTACTACTCGGCGCTGTTCGTGCTCTCGGCTGTCGTCGTCTGGGGTATGCCGAACACCTGGGAATTCACGGTGCGGCTCTCGATGCCTCGGGCCGTGGGCGCGTTCGCGATGCTGACGTTGGCCACGTTGATGATGTTCACGCAGACCACGAACCCCTTTCTGTACTTTCAGTTCTGAGATCTGGCCATGCAAAGTACAGAGCTCGCACCCCGCCTCGCTACTGAGCACGCCGGAGGCCCGACTGATCCTTCGCATGACGACTTACTGCGTCGTGGCATCATCTACACGGACGTCCGAAGGGTCGTGGCTTGGCTCTTGACCCTGGCATTCTTAGCGGCGATTTACGGCATCCCGCTGAGCCAAGCGTACCTCGAGCACCGCGCCGGCGATGATTCCCCGCTGCTCGATCTGTTTCGCCGCAAGCTGAGCGCCGCCAATCTGCACCAGCTCGAGAAAGACATCGAGCAGGCCTCGTACGCGAAGGCGTTTACGCAACCGCGCTTTCAGCTCCTGCTCACCCGCTTCGGTCGAGTCGGTAACAAGCTGGCCGTCGTCGGCCGTGACGGCTGGCTGTACTACAGGCCTGGCGTCGTTCATGTGGGCGGCCCCGGGTTTCTCAAGCACGACGTCCAGCGCAGCCGCGAGAAAGAGGTGCTGGACGCGGGCGAGTCCGCTATCCACGCCGACCCGCGGCCCGCCATCTTCGCTTTTCAGACCGCGCTCGCGAAGCGCGGCATCCGGCTCGTGCTGTTACCCCTACCGGACAAGGCGGCGATGGCGTCCGAGCCTCTGCATGCTCGCGGCGCGCCCGCGTCCCTCCCCGAGAATCGGGACTTCCCGCAATTCCTCCGCGAATTACGGCAACACGACGTGGCAGTGTTCGACGCTCGCGAGAGCTTGCCGCCCGCAGTCGTTCCCCTCTACCTAGTCCAGGACACGCACTGGACTCCAACGTATATGGAGCATGTCGCAGGCGGGCTCGCGCGTTACGTTTCGGGGCTGGCGGCGTTGCCCGCGCCCGCCGCGCCCTTCCTGTTCCACGCTGCTGCCCAGCCCATGACGCGCGTCGGCGATATCGTCGACATGCTCAAGCTGCCCGACGACCAAAGCTACTTCCAACCGCAGGCCGTCACCGTGCACCAAGTGCAAGATGCTGACGGCAACGCCTGGGATTCGGATCCGAAAGCGGATGTGCTGCTCTTGGGCGACAGCTTCAGCAACATCTTCTCACTGGAAGGCATGGGCTGGGGTGCGGCCGCCGGGCTCGGCCCGCAGCTCTCGCTGGCTCTCGGCCGCCCGGTAGACGTGATCGCCCAAAACGATTCAGGCGCGTTCGCAACGCGCCAAGCCCTCGCCCGCGAGCTCGCCGCTGGCGAGGACCGTCTGCAGGGTAAGCGCGTGGTGATCTGGGAGTTCGCGTCGCGCGAGCTGTCAGTCGGTGACTGGAAACCAATCGACTGGTCCGCACCAGCCCAAAAGGAGCCCGAATAGTGCCGACCGCCCTCGTGACTGGCGCTGCGGGCGTCATGGGCACGCGCCTCGTGACTCGCCTCCTACGGGCGGGCTGGTACGTTCGCGCGCTCGTGCTGCCCGGCGATCCCCTGCGTTCACGGATCGAAACGTTGGGCTGCGAGATCCGTGAAGGCAACGTCAGCGACGCCGCGACCCTCGGCGGCTTGTGCGACGGCGTCGACACTGTCTATCATCTCGCTGCCGTCATCATTTCGCACGACCCCAGCCTGCTTTGGCGCGTGAACCGCGACGGGACAGCCAACGTGCTCGGCGAAGCCGTGCACGCCAGCGTTCGGCACTTCATTTACGTCTCGTCAGCATCGGTGACGTATCCCCAGCGCACGACGTACGCCGAGTCCAAGCTGCAGGCCGAGCAGCTCGTCTCCTCAGCGGGGCTCGACTACACCATCGTTCGGCCGACGCTCGTGTACGAGGCCGGTGGCGGTCAGGAGCTGATGATGTTCCTCGACTACCTGCGTCGCTTCCCGATCGTGCCGTTCATCGGCGCGGGCGCTGCCCTGAAGCGCCCGGTCTGGTCGGAGGACGTCGTCGACGGCCTGCTCAGGCTCGCCGGGAACCCCGTTGCTTTGGGCAAGACCTACAATTTCAGCGGCTCGGAAGCGATCTCCATGCGTGATCTCGCGCGTTTGCTGCTCGCTCACCACGACGGCGCTCGGCCTATCTTGCCGCTGCCCGTCGCGCTGTGTCAGGTCGCGGCCTTCGTTTTGAAGCAGGTCATGAAGCGCCCGCCGTTGACGAGCAGTGCAATCGCTGGCGTAATCAACGACGCGAACCTCGACCCCACCCAAGCCATGTCCGAGCTCGGCTACCGACCGCTCGGTGTGCGCGAAGGCTTTCGGCGCTGTTTCACCCCGTCACCCCATGACCCCGGCGGGTATCTCGAAGCGAGTCAGGTATCCCGAAGCGAGTCGGCGGTCTCGAGGCGCGTTCCGGTTCACAACGAGGCACTCGCGGCGCTGCGCGCAGAGCCTATCAGCCATCACCAGATTCAGAAAGGAAACGCAACATGAGCGTTCATCGATCACTTCGCCTCTCCGGCGCTATTCTGTCACTGCTGCTCGCGAGCTGCTCTTCGCTCACGGGCGCTCCCCCTAAAGGCGCCGACGACGCGCCGCCGGCCGATACCCTCGCCGCCATGAAAGAGGTCGGCGAGAAAGCCGGCGGCCTGATCGTCTGGTCCAGCTCGCGCGTCGAGAACCACGATCTGTACACGATGAAGACCGACGGCTCCGACGTGAAGCAAATCACCAAAGGCGATCAGGTCGACTGGTTCCCGCGCTTCTCTCCGGATGGCAAAAAAATACTATTTTGTCGCAGCAAGAGCGGCTGGGTCAGCGAGCGGGACGCCAACACCAGCGACAAATGGGACTTGTACACGATCCCGACTGAAGGCGGCGAACCGGAGAAAGTGATCAGCAACGCCAGTTGGGGCAGCTGGATCTCGCAAGACGAAGTCCTGTACGTACGCGGGACCAAGATCTACCGCAGCAAGCTCGGGTCGAGCGAGGAAACGCTGGTCATGGACAGCGACGGCGTCTCCGACTTGAACGGCGCGCTCTTGCAACAGCCCGAGCTCTCCAACGACGGCAAGTACATCGCGATCACGCTGCGCGGCTCGAAGCGCGAAACGGGTCTGTGGAACATCGCCAAGAAAACTTGGACTCAGACCGGCCTCGGCTGCCAAATCAATTGGACCCCCGACCACACCGCGATCTACTGGGTGCATCCAACGGGCAACGGCGGCAGCCGCATTCTGAAAATGCCGATCACGAACGGCATGCCGCCGAAAGACATGCCGTCCGAAGACGACATGCAGTTCATGGACATGCCCGGGCGGCGCTCGCACGAGTACTTTCCGCAGCTCTCCGCCGATGGCAAATGGCTAGTTTGGGGCATCACGCAGCGCGGTCACGACCACGACACGGCCGACTATGAGATCTACCTATGGGAGGTCGGTTCCCCCTTCGAAAAGGCGATTCGGCTCACGTACAACTCGGGTAATGATCGCTGGCCGGACATCTTCATCCCATCGGCCGCGCCCGCGTCGCAGCCCGAAACGGCCGCCGCCGCTGCACCGCCCGAGGAAACTCCGGTGGCGGCGCCCGAGAGTGCGCCGGCGAAGACCACAACGAGCCCAAAGAAGCACAAGAAGGGCAAACCGTGAAGCTAGACCGAATCGCCGTGCTGGGTGCTGGCGGCTTTTTGGGCTCGCACCTGGTGCCGGGGCTGATCGAGCGCTTCGGCTGTGAGGTCGACGCGGTCGACATCGACTTCGACAAGCTCGAGTGCACGGACGCGCGAATTCGCCGCATCCAAGCGCGAGTCGAGGATGCTGCGGTGATGCGCGAAGTCACGAGCCGCTCGCGCGTGGTGCTGTCGCTGACAGCATTGTGTAACCCGGCGCAGTACTCGACGATCCCGCTGCAGGTGATCGACGCGAACTTCACGCATTTGATGCCGCTCGTGAGCCTGTGCGCCGAGCGCAAGACACGCTTGATTCACTTCTCCACGGCCGAGGTCTACGGCCGCCGCGCCCTGGATGGCGCTGGCGAGAAATCCGCTGAAATGAGCGAGGATTCTTCGTGTTTTTTAATGGGCCCCGTCAATCGCGAGCGCTGGACGTATGCCTGCGCCAAGCAGCTGCTGGAGCGAGTGATCTGGGCGCACGGGCAGCATGGCCAGCTGCCGTTCACCATCATCCGGCCTTTCAATACCATCGGGCCGCGCATGGATTTCGTGCCGGGCATCGACGGCGAAGGCACGCCGCGCGTGCTGGCCTGCTTCATGGGTCAGCTGCTGCGCGGCGAGCCACTCCAGCTCGTGGACGGTGGCACGCAGAAGCGCGCCTTCATGTCGTCCAGCGACATGGTCGAAGCTATTTGTCGCGTCGTCGATCGCCCGACGGCGTGCAACGGGGAGATCTTCAACCTGGGCAACCCGCACAATAACCTGAGCATCGCCGAGCTTGCGACGGAGCTCGCGCGCGTGTTCGCTGAGCTCGTGCCGGGTCACCCTGCTGCGCGCTTCGAGCGCGTGTCCGCCGAGGAATTCTATGGTCCGGGCTACGACGACACCAACGAGCGCATCCCGGACATCAGCAAGGCGCGTCGGCTGCTCGGCTGGCAACCACGCGAGAGCCTGAGCGACATGCTGCCGGAAATCGTTCTGGACTACGTGCGTCGCTATGGTCCGCGCGTCGCCGCCGAACGGCCCGTGCAGCTTCGCCAGCGAGCCAGCTCGGAATGAGTATTTCGGTGGTCATTCCTGCGTACAATGCAGGGCGGCACATCGAGAGCGTGCTGTCGCGCGTGGCCGCCCTGGAGGGCTGCGAGCTGGCTCACGTGGTCGTCGTGAACGACGGCAGTCGCGATGACACGGTGCGGAAGGTGCGCGGCGCAGGCTTCACGCGCTGTGAGCTGACGCTCATCGATCGCCCAAAGAACGGCGGCTACGGCGCCGCCATGAAGGACGGCCTCGAAGCAGCGCGACAGGGCAACCCAGAGCTCGTTGCCTGCGTCCACGCTGACGGGCAATACAGTCCCGAAGCCCTGCCGAGCTTGTGCAGAGCGCTCCGAGCCCGCGGGCTCGATTTACTGCAAGGGTCACGCATCGCCTCCGGCACGGCGCTTTCGGGCGGCATGCCGCTCTACAAATACGCGGCCAACGCCGCGCTCAACGTGATCGAGAACCGCACGTTGCAGCTGTCGATGACCGACTACCACAGCGGCTACTTGGTCTACGGGCGGCGCGCCCTGGCGCTACCCTTCCGCAAGTTCTCCGACAGCTTCGACTTCGATCTGGAGCTGATCGCGTGCGCGCGGGCGCGCGGGCTCGCGGTCGGCGAAGCGCCGATCCCGACTCATTACGGTGACGAGGTCTCGCACTTGAGTCCGATTACTTATGGCCTGCGCGTACTACGCGTGATGTGGAATTACCGAAGGGGACGTTATGCTGCGACGTGAGCACCACTTGATTTGGCTTGTTTCGAGCCTAGCGTTGGCCGCGGGTTGCCACGTGGGCGGAGCCAAATTCCCCTGGGGAGACGCCCAAAAGGCGCCGACGGTCGAAGACGCGGACGTGCGCACGTTGAACACGGACTATCAGCGCACGCACTCGCAAGTGTGGGTGCGCGAGGTCGCAAAGCCAACGCGCGCCGCGCTCGACTACGCCGCGTATCACGCCAACTTCATGATTGCCGATCCCGAGCCCGAGACTCCGTTCGCTGACACGAAGCCGCCGGACACCTCGCACCCCTTCGCCGGCAAGCTGGACGTGAGCACGCTGACCAGCGACTTTGGCAAGACGCCGCTGTCCGACGCGGAACGTAAGCAGCCGCTCGCCTATGCGCCGTTGTCGGAGTTCTTGCAGGCGCACAAGGTCGCGGGCGCTCAGGATTTTGCAGCCGTCGGGGCCGCAATCCACGACGAGAAATGGGGCCTGAATCTACCACCGGGCAGCGCCGGGCAAGCGCTGAGCGAGCTGTACCTGCACGCGCCTGCGTCCGGGCCAGTCGAGCTGTGGGCGAAGCTCGAGTTTCAACCGTGGTTCAAGCCGTTCGCTGCCTCGCCGGATCAGGATGGAGACGGCTTCCCAGAGCTGTACGGTCGCGTGCTGCCGAGCGTCGCAACGCCTGCCATCGTGGAGGCGATCCAAAAAGACTACGAAGCGCCCGTACTCAGCGCGAGCGAAGTAAAAGCCTGGGGAAATCAGCTCTCTTCTTATTGGTATCCGTCTTTCAATACGGATCTGATGCCGGCCGGTGCCACATGGCCGGACGATCAAACGGAGGCCAGCATCAAGCAGGAGCTCGGCGGCAAGAGCTTCGAGAAGCCAACGCTGGTGCTGCGCGGCAAACCGCAAGGCAAGCCGACGTACAACGTGTTTCTGATCTTGGCCGAAGGCGAGGCTCCCACGAAGAGCAGCGGTCCGGCGATCAAGATCGCGAAGAGCAAGCCGACGCCGAATCCGAAACCGGTCGCGCAAACCATCGCGCGCGAGCTCGAGCAACAGGGTGGCGGCTCCTGGGAGAAGTGGGAAGCAGACGCCGCGCCGTTTCGCGACGCCCTGAAGAAGCGCCTGAAAACGATGCCGCCCAAAGTGAAGGCGGTCTCCGGCAAAGACGGCTTTCTGTTCTACCGAAACGAGCTCGAGTACGCCTCGGGCGGGGATCTGGAGAAGCAACGCAAGGGCAAGAACCCGGTCCCGATCATCATCGAGTTCAAGAAGGAGCTCGACGCGCTTGGGGTCGACTTCCTGTTCGTACCCGTGCCCACCAAGCTCGAGGTCTACCCGGAAGAGCTGGACCCGAGCTTCAAGTCGCTGTCTGGAAAAGTCGCGAATCCGTTTTTTCGCAAGTTCTTAAGCAGCCTGGCAGATCAGGGGATCGAGGTGGTCGACCTCTTGCCCGCACTGTTGGCCGCAAAATCAGAGAAGCCGCACGACGGCGAAGCGGACCTGTTCCAGCACCAAGACACACACTGGACCGATCGCGGCCTGCGTCTCGCGGCCGAGCTGCTGAGCGCGCGCATCAAGAAGTACCCGTGGTTCGCACAGCTCGCGCAACACTCACAGACGTTCGGCATGCGGGAGTCTTCGTTCACGCGCTTTGGTGATCTGCAATCGCGCTTGCCCGAGGCCGAACAAAAGAATTACACGCCCGAGACGCTGCTTGCGCATCAGGTTCTTGGCGCCGACAAAAAGCCGTATGATGACGACCCGGATAGCCCCATCGTGCTCTTGGGCGACAGCTTCACGGGCGTCTACGAGCTCACGGACGCGGAGCACGCGGGAGTCTCTGCGCATATCGCGCGCGGTATCTCGTACCCATTGGATTTGGTGATGAGCTATGGCGGCGGGCCGAACGTGCGACAGAAGCTGATGCGCCGCGGCGAGGAAGCCTTGGGCACGAAGAAGCTGGTCATCTGGATGATGACTGCTCGTGATCTGTTCAACTATTGGGAAGATTGGGAGCCGTTGAAGAAGCCGTGAACCGCCGTTCGCTCCTGCTCGGTCTCGCAGCGTGTGCCTGTCACGGCTCGAAGGCTCTGCCGCTTACGTTCGCGCGCGCAGCACTGAAGCTCGCGCGCGACGCTGGACAGGCGTCCGCAGAGCAGGAGAGCTGGAGCATCGGCGAGCTGTGCCGAATCACCGAGCTCGCCAAAACAGCGCTCAAAGAAGCTCCAGGAGCCGCACCTGGGCTGGTCTTGAGCCAGCTCTTGTTCGAACAATTCGGGTTCGCACGGGAGGTAACCAGCAGCGACCTGCGTTTCGTATTGCTACCAAACGTGCTGGAAGGCAGGCGTGGTAACTGCGTCGGCTTGGGCTCGCTGTTTTTGGCTCTCTCAGAGGCGCTCGGCTGGACGGCAAACGGCGTGCTCATGCCTGGGCACTTCTACGTGCGACTCCAGGAGCACGGCCAACCGCGCAACATCGAGCTCTTGCACCGCGGCGAAGCCATGCCGACAGAGTGGTATGGCGAGCGTTTTCCGGTTCCGGGCGGCAGCGCGCCAGAATACGGCAGACCGCTGACTCCAGCCGAAACCTCGGGCGTTATCGCGTACGACGTCGGCAACGAGCGCCGCCGTCAACTCCGCTTCGAGGACGCGCGAAAGGCCTATCTCCACGCGACGCAATTGTTTCCGGAATTCGCGGAGGCGCACGCTAGCCTCGGTGCAACGCTGCAGATCCTGGGTAAGCTCGACGAGGCCGCCGCGAGCTACCAAACGGCGCGCGCCGTAAACCCGCACTTGCCCGGCGTGGCTCAGAACGTCGCCGTTCTCGAAGGCGAACAAAGGTCCCTCGAGTAGCCGTCCGCGTGCCGCATGCCGCGCGCTGCGCGCAAAGCTCGTGTCCGCGGTCGCGCAAACGGGATGACGCCGCAACGCATTCGCACGAAGCTGACGCAATTTACGGGTTATTGCCGATAAGCAGGCTTCAAAGCGGTGTGAAACTGTAGTTGTGAACGAAAGAGCGATTGCCCACTTTCGTGACAACGACCAAAAAAACTGACTGCTTTGTGTGCGTCAGGTAGACCAACTAACTGCCCAGGAACTCAAATTCTAAGCAGCATGGACTCTGCCGCTAAGACTACAATCTTCAAACCCTCGTGCAGGATTTCGAAAGCTTTCCACGCACAACGGCCACTATAGGGACCCTATGATTACTTCGAAGCAAGCGTCGTTGATTGGTTTTGCCGGTTTGCTCGGCCTGGTAGTCGCAACCCAGCAGGGTTGCGGCAGTGACACCTCGGGCGCCACCGGATCGACTGCGGGGGCACCAGCTGCCGGCGCGCCGGCAGCCGGAGCGCCCGGAGCAGGCGCACCAGCAACGGGCGGCGGCGGCGCGGCAACAGCGGGCGCACCGGCGGCAGGCGCACCAGCGGGTGGCGGCGGCGCGGGCGGCGGCTCAGCCGGTTCGGCAGGCGCGGGCGGCAGCGCGGCGGG
>DATCFJ010000740.1:0-3508 GCA_036509605.1 Polyangiaceae bacterium
ATTTTCGCCGCGCGGCTGCATTGGCGTTGACGAGCTCGACGTCACCCGGGTGAAAGACGACGGCAGGAGTGCGCGTCGCATACGTAGCTAGGCGCTCCGGTTTCTTGCCGTCGAGCAAGACGCTGCGCTCCTTGTGACCAAGCGTCGCGCGTTGTTCACGACTGTGATCGCCGTCCTGGATGCGCGCACGCACGCTGGCAAACTCTTGCCCCTCTTGGATCAAGCTCTCCAGCTTCTCCGCGCGAAAGCTGCGAGTCACGGCCACGAAATACAGCGCTTCGAGCAGGCTCGTCTTGCCCTGCCCGTTGTCGCCTGAGATCACATTGAGCCCGGGCGCGGGCTCGAACTCGATGTGCGACAGGTTACGAAACGCGCGCGTCGTAACGCTCTGAAAGCGAATCAGCGCGGTCACGCGAGACCCGGACGCTTTGCTGCGTGCGTCAAATGCGCATCGGCATGATCACGGACAAGTACGACGACGACGTCTCGGCCGCCGGCCGAACTACTGCTGGATCCAGCTCTCCGCTGACCGATAGCTCGATCTCTTCCGCGTCGATTGCAGACAATACGTCCAAGAAGTAGCGAGCATTGAAACCGACGGTTAGCTCGGGACCGCTGTAGTCGACGTTCACTTCGTCGAAGCCTTCACCGCTGTCCGGACTCTCGCTCTCGAAGCGCATTTTGCCGCCGCCCAAGGTCAGCTTGATACCGCCCGTGCGGTCGCTAGCAGCCACGGAGACCGCGCGCAGGGCCTCGGCCAACGCCAGGCGTGGAGCACGCACCTTCTGCTCGCTGTGCTCCGGAATCACCTGCTGATAGGGCGGGAACTGCGCGTCGACGAGCTTCACGCTGAACTGGAAGCCCGCAAGTTGGAAGAAGGCATTGGGCCCGCTCTGCGAAATCCGGATCTCGTTTGCGCCGCTCGAGTCGCCCTTGTCTTCGATCGCTTCGTCGCACAAGCGCTTCAGTTCGAGCACGCCCTTGAGCGGGATCAGCATCGTGGCCGACGCATGTTTGCCCGGCAAGACGGCTTCCATCTTCGATAGACGGTGACCGTCGGTGGTTACCATGCGCACGCGATCACCCTCCCACTCGAACAGCGCGCTATTCAAATGCAGCCGAGTCTCGTCCGTCGAAATAGAAAAGTAAGTGCCTGCGATCAGCGCGGACACCGTGGCGATCGGAATCGACAACGGCAGAGCGGTCTCTTCCGGTTGCGGCAGACTTGGGAACTCTTCGCCGGGAATGCCATGCAGCGTGAAGCGTCGCGAGGCGCCGACAGCGCGGATCGTCGTTGCAGCACCGCCCGAGGTAACGATCGAAATCTGACCGTCGGGCATCATTTTGACGCGCTCGAACAAGTCTCGCGCGCCAATCGCGATCGCTCCGCCGCTTTCGACTTTCGCAGGGATCTTACCGCTCACGGCGAGATACAAATCGGTCGCCGCAAGGCGCAGTTGATCGGTGCCCGAGACCTCGAGCAACACGTTGCCGAGCACCGGCATAGTGCTTTTCTTGTCCGCAACACCCTGGCAGCGCGCGAGAACTCGGAGCAGGTCTTTCTTTGCGACGACGACGTGCATTTGGGGCGCTCACGTTTACCCGTGCCTGCGCCAAGGCGCTAGAGGCCCGTCGGGCTCCGGGTGATTCGGCCTTTCGGCCCAGGCTGAGGTTGCCAGCCTGAGATCTTCTCTCTCTTCTTCTCTCCTATATTTATAAATTAAGAGCAGTCTTAGTAGAGCCTGTGGAAACTGGGGGCATCTCCGTAAGTATCTGAGATCACTTTGCTAACGAGAGCGCGGGCTGTGGAGTTTAGCGGGACGCGGCTCGGGGCGTACTTGGGATAACTCGCCACGGTCGGCTTTCCACAGCGGCTGTACCCGGGCCTTCCAGAGCTTTCTCCCCAGCCTTTCCAGATTGGCTAGGCAGCGGATCTGGGCTCGAGAATCAGACCCGCGGGGCGGCCGATTTCGAGCGCCTGCGGGCGCTCGTGCCGGCACCCGACCTACGACCCGTTTTGGAACGTTCAGCGGGTAAGCCAAGGCGCGCGATGGCGTCGATCAAACGCAGCCTGCTCTGGTCGTAAGAGCGTGGCCCAATCTTCTCTGCGCGCCGCGCGGCCTCGAGCGCAATCAACTCGCGTAGCAGGATCTCGCGTGCGCGCTTCTTGTCTGCAGCCGCGTCTTTGCCTGCGCCGGCGTCGTCGAACGCGCCACGAGCCGCGAAGACGCCGCCAATGGCCATGCACAGTGCGACTAACACGGCCACCCAGCGTCCGGGACCCGGCGTCGGGATCCCAGATAGCGTTGCGACAAAGTCTTTGATCTCTTCGTCACGGCGCTGGAGCTGTTTGACCGACACGAGGACGCGCTGACCGTTTTGATTGGAGGTCGGAACTGGCGGTTGAAAGCCATCGACCTCCAAATTCATCGTCGATGACGCTTCCGCGATCACGCGCATCTCTGCGACGTGAGGCGGCAGGCTCATGTGAAACGACGCAGAATCTTCGTTGGATTTCGGCATTTGGAAGCGAAAAGAGGCTTCATTTTGGCCGGGCGAGAAGGTGCCTTTGAAGCGTGCACCGACGCCATCGACCTGCTCGAAATGGACGTCAGTCATCGACTCCTGTGCCTTGAAGGCTTTGAACCCCTTTGGCAGCTGCACGACTACGTCTTTCGGAACCCAGGTAACCTGTCCAACGTTGAATACGCGAAATAGTACTTCGAACTGGAAAACGTCGTCACGCGTCTCGATGTACATGTAGCCGCGCATGCCGATCATCGCTTTGTCGATGTCGGGTGTGGACGGGTACACGTGCAGCACGACGCGCTGGCCCATGTCCTGACGCAGATTGAAGGGCGAGGTTTGGTAGCTCGCGGCGCCGGCTTGGACGGTCACGCGGTACGCGTGGTCGCTGCCTTTGGCGAGATCGATGAAGCGCACCGTGCCGGTAGAATCGGCCTGCGCGAACTGTTCCGTGCGCGATTCACCTTCGGCGATCTTCTGAAACAAGATGCCGAGGCGTACTTGCGTGCCTGCCAGCGGAACGCCTTGGTCGCTCACGATCGTCGCCGAAATGACGCCAGGCGACAGCGCGGGCGTCGCCTCGCTCACGTCCGCGGCGGCGTCTCCACTGGCCATCCCCGGGTGGTTCGGGGGCATGACGCTGCCGCTATTTTCCGGTGCGGCAGCCTCGTGGGCGGGCGGCGGGTTTGGCTTCTTCGTGCTGGCGCTGGCGCTGCTGGCGGGCGGCGCCGACGTGCCTCCGGGTACTGCGAACGCATTGCTCGCGCTGAGCGCTGCGAAGAGCAGCAGCGATGCGAAGCGGTTAAGCGCTCTCACGAGTTGTCCTCGGCGGCAGTTGCGAACGGCTTGCCGCACGATTTGCAGAAGCGTGCGTCGAGCTCATTCTTTGCCTGACACTCGCTGCATTCGCGCGAGCTGGTTTTGTCGGGATTTTCGGCGGCCTCCGGCACTTCTTGTGCGGCTTCGGACGCGCTCGGGGAGG
>DATCFJ010000741.1:0-3435 GCA_036509605.1 Polyangiaceae bacterium
ACCGAGATTGCGTCCCCGCGCGCCCAGGCTTTGAGCACCCGCCGCAAGCCGTCGTCTCGCCGAGCTCGAGCTGCGCCGAGCACCGCTTCGCTCGGCACACTGCCCGAGCCTTCGATGGCTTTGATCTTCTGCGCGCAGTGCGCGAGCCGCTGTCCGAGCGACGCCGTGTCTCGTTCGAGCTCGGCTGCCAGCGCGGCGTGTTCGCTGAGCTCGCGCTGGAAGCGTTCAACCGTCTCCTCTTGCGGCACGGGTAGGCCGGGCAACGCTTCAAGCGCGCCGGACCACAAGCCGAGCGCGGACAGCTTGAGCCGCGCCTCGGCCTCTAGCTTCTCGAAGGCCGACGCGGCGTTGCGCAAACGGCGCTCGATGTCGCCGCTGGCGCGCGCTTGCCCGAGCACACGGCGCTGCGCGCCGAGCTCTCGCGCAGCCGGCAATTCGGCCAAAGCGGTTGCAGTTTGCCCGCGTTGCACCTCGAGCACGCGCAGGAACTTCTGCTCGTTGGCGACGCGCTCGGCGAGCGCCGCTTGGCGCTGCGGCAGCTTGCGCACGCGCGATAGCTCCGGCGCGCTCGGGCGCAGCTTCTCCAAGCCTTCGACCGGTTGGCCCGGGTAGAGCATCGCGCTCAGGCGGTTCACCTCGACTTCTTGCAGGCGAGCGTCCTCGTAACGGCGCGGTAAGTCGTGCTCGGCTTTGCGGAACTCTCCGACGCGATCGCGAAGCTTTTTCACGGCCTCGGCGTCGACGCCCAACAAATTCTCTGGCACGACCAGCAGAGCCAAGCGCTCTTGTTTTTTGAGCAGCTCGCGCCCCAAGCGAGCGCGCTCGTGCACCGCTTCGTCCAACGTGCGCTGCGCGCGTTGACGGCGCTCGCTCGCGTCGTCCGGCAAGATCGGCAGCACGCCCAACGCGTCCAACTTATCGCGCAGCGCGTTGCGTTGCGCGATCGGGCCGAGCACACCGAGCAGGCGGCTCTGCTGGTTCGAGCGTTCGCGAAGCTGCTTGCGCCGCTCGCCCAGCTCCGTTAAACGCGCGCGCTCTGAGCTCAACTTCTGCTGCTGAGACAGCCACTTTTCTGGGGAAACCAGCGCGTCACGGGTCGTGGCTTTTGACTCCTTGTACGCCTCGAGCAGCACGTTCAGGCGCGCTTTGCTGGAGCGCGGCTTGAAGATCTCATCCGCGTCCGCCTCGAGCTGCTGCAACACGCCGCGAATGCCGCGCCCGCCGGAGCCCGCGTCGAACAAGCTCTCGCCGACGTCGCCTTGATCTTTCAAGAGCGCGTCACCCGCTTGCTGGAGGCGTGCGTGATCGAGACCAAACAAGCGTTCGAAGAGCGGCGCGTCCACGCCGCTCAAAAGCGAGCTCAGCACGCCTTCGTCGATAGGCACGTCGGCCGCGTCGCGCAGTGCGTCCTTGCGGCGCTTCAGTCGCTGCACGGAGACAACCTGCCCGCTCTCCCCCGCTAAGGTTGCCGCGATGCGCAGCTCTGCGTTCGGGTGCACGTGCGCGTCTTGCGTGCGCTCGGGAAAGCCGAACAACAAATCATGCACGCCGCGGAGAGCGCTGCTCTTGCCGGCCTCGTTGGGCCCGAAGATCATATGAAAGCCGCCCGGGGCTCCGCCCGAAAGGTCCAGCTCGAGCCCCGTAAAGGGGCCAAACGCCGCAAACCCGAGCTTCAGGAACCTCAAAGCGCTGCGTCCTCGGAACCGCGCACGGCGGGCAGCAACGTGTCCTCGACCTCGGCCAATAGCCGGCGCAGCGCTTCGGGGCTGTCCAGATCGATGGCGTCTGGGCCTTCACGTAGCTCGGGCGGCAGCTTCCGTTTCAGCTCGACCAGCTCGCCCGCCAGCTCGAGCAGTGCGGCGTCGTCGCGTGCCAGATCGCTCAAACCACGTAGCATCTCGCCGATGGCGTCTTCGCGTTCGCGGAGCTGGGTGCGTTGAGCGAGCGGCCGCGTCGCGACCTCCACTTTTTCGAGCCAGGCTTCGCCCGACAGATCCAGCGTCAATGCGCGCACTTGCTCGACGAGGTTCTCCGAGCGCGAAGCCAAGAGCTCGTGAGCCGCGCTTGCGCCTAAAACCCGCACCCGAATCGCCGAAAGCCGGCCCTCACTGGCCGCGACCGCGAGATTGAGCGACTCGCGCACGCGCTCCAGCACGCCGTCGAGCGAGCGCTCGCGGGATACGTCCGCCTCGGCGACGTGCCAGCGCACCTCGTCCAGCGCGCGATGCTCGACCGAGCGCACTTGCTCGTTCTCTACCGTAACGAGGGACGCGCCTTTCGGACCGGTCTCTCGAGCATGGCGGCCCTGCAGATTGCCGGGAAACACGATCCACGGCCGTTCGCTGAGCACTTCGCGCGTGTGCACGTGACCGAGCGCGAAATAGTCGTACCCGCGATCGACCAGCGCGCTGAGACGGCAGGGCGCGTACGTCGCGTGGCCGGCGCGGCCTTCGAGCGCGGTGTGCAAGAGCCCGATATTGAACAAGCCGCGCCGCGGCTCGGGGTAACGGCTGCTCAGATCGCTGGTCACATCCCGTGTTTCGAAGCCTTGGCCATGCACCGCGACTCCGAGATCTTCTAGCGCGAAGGTGTCCGGCTTCTTGTACGACAGCTCGCGCACATTTTCCGGCAGGTGCAGATGCGCGGTCAGCTTGCTGGCCGCGTCGTGGTTGCCGCGGATCCAGACCACGCGCACGTTGCCCGCGCGCAGCGCGGACATCTGCTTGTTGAAGAACAGGCCGGTCGAATAGTCCCGCCAGTCTCCATCATACAGATCCCCCGCGATGACTAGCAGCTCGGCGCCTTCGGTCAGGCACAGCTTGACCAGGTTTTCGAGCGCGCGGCGCGTCGCGCCGCGGATCTGTTCGACCGGCGCGCCCTCGTACTTCGACAGCCCGGAAAGCGGGCTGTCGAGGTGCAAATCGGCGGCGTGCACGAACTTCATAGCCGCCGAGTCATACCACGCTCAAGCGCTCGCGCTGACCGTTTGGCGCGCTTCGCCCAAGCCGTCGATGCCGTACTCGACCAAGTCCCCCACCTTCAAAAAGCTGGGCGGTTTGCGACCGAGCCCGACGCCCGCGGGCGTACCGGTGCTGAGCAAGTCCCCCGGCAGCAGCGTCATGAATGCGCTGATGTACGAGATCAGCTGGGGCACCGAAAAGATCAACGAGCTCGTGCGGCTGTCTTGGCACGGCTCACCGTTTACATTCAGCCACAGCCTGAGATCCGAGGCGTCGAGCGCGTCTGCCGTCACCACGAACGGGCCGACGGGCGCGAAAGTGTCCGCGCTCTTGCCCTTGGTGAATTGCCCGCCACGCTCGCGCTGAAACTCGCGCTCTGAGTAGTCATTCAGCAAGACGAAACCGGCGACGTGGTCCAACGCTTTCTCTTCGGTCACGTAGCGCGCCGTTTTCCCGATAACGACGCCCAGCTCGA
>DATCFJ010000742.1:0-17874 GCA_036509605.1 Polyangiaceae bacterium
CATGGGCGGCGCAACCGGCGGAGCTGGCGCCGCTGCGAGCGCAGGCGCCGCCAGCATGGCAGGCGCAAGCAACGTGGCTGGCGCCGCGGGAGCCGGCGGCGGAAGCTCCGGCCTTTCCGGGCTGCACGTCGTCGGTAATCATTTGGAAGACGGCGGCAAAACGGTGCGCTTGCTCGGCTGGAACCGCCCGGGCGGGGAGTATTCCTGCCTGGGCGACAAACCGGCCGTGTTCGATGGTCCGACAGACCTCGCTAGCATTCAAGCGATGCAGGCGTGGCACGGCTTCAACACGGTGCGCTTGCCGTTGAACGAGACGTGTTGGCTCGGCATCAACGGCGTTGCTTCCGCGGCTTCCGGCTCGAGCTACGTCACGGCGGTCGCCAACTACGTCTCGCTGTTTCGCTCGAACGGGATCTACGTCATCCTCGATCTGCATTGGAATGCGCCAGGCAGCTCGGTTGCCAAGTCGCAGATGCCAATGGCAGACGCGGACCACGCGCTGGATTTTTGGACCGCGGTGGCCAATCAATTCAAGGGCGACGCGGGTGTCGTGCTCGACTTGTACAACGAGCCGCACTTGAACAGTGCGCCCACGGGCAGCTTCGTCGCGGGCCCGAACAGCCCGGACGTTTGGTCTTGTTGGCTGAACGGCGGTTGCAGCATCGCGCCGCAAACGTGGGAACAACAGACGGGCAGCTTCACCGTAGCCGGCATGCAAGCCATGCTCGGCGCCGTGCGCGCGACGGGCGCAAAGAATCTGGTGTTGGCCGGCGGCCTGAATTGGGCCGGGGATATCTCAGGCTGGGCGGCTCACGCGCCGCAGGACAGCGCGAACAACCTCGCGGCTTCCGCTCACGTCTATTATAAGCCGGAAAACTGCATGGGTGCCGAGTGCTACTCGACCCTGCAAGACTTCGCCAAAGCTAGCCAAATTCCGCTCGTCACTGGCGAGGTCGGCGAGTTCGACTGCGCGCACACGTTCATCGACGCGTTCATGGGTTGGGCCGACATGAGCAGTGTGTCGTACCTGGCGTGGTCGTGGTCGCTCGAGCCTTGTGGCTCACCTGGGCCGAGCTACAGCGCAGGACCGAGCCTGATCAGCGATTGGCAGGGCACGGCCACGGCCTACGGCCAAGGCTTCAAAGATCACCTGAGCACGCTCAGTCAGTGAGCGCCAAGTTGGCGCGCCGCGGCGGTCCTCAGATTTCGACGCTGCGGATGGCTACGGACGGTACGTGGCCGGATCGAGAAGCACGCGCCAAAACCGATCGCTCGCTTCGGCGCTCGAGGATTGACTGACGAGCCAAGCGTTCCCGTCGGGCCCAGTGACGAGATCTGGCCCCACGGTTGCGCCGGGCCCTACGGTCGTCGCCGAAACACGCTGCACGGCGACCGTGAAGCTTGGAATGCTGACGGCCATGATCGCTACCTGATCGGCCGCAGCTACAATGCTAAGAATCTTCGGCTGTTTCTCGGCAATCCACGCGCCGAGTGGGTTGTCAGGGAGCTGGGAGAGCCGAGAGTTTGGGACGTCGCTGAGCTGGTCGTAAAACGCGCTCACCTGCACGAAGCGAAAGCGTGCAGCGACGATCGCGTCTGCCCATGGATCCATCTCGCCGTTGGGGGCCGCCATCGAACCTCCCGTGTCGGTGGCGCTGCCGAGTGATGAGACCACGACCACTCGGTCGGTCACTGTTGGATCGATCAGGAAGGCGTCCGCGACGTCGGTCAAACGCCCCCCGGTTACGACGACCAGCGGTCGATAGGGCAGGCTCAGCTGTCTCGAAGCGTCCACGATGAAGTGGGCGCCTCCCGACCGGTTCGGGGTCGTGTCTGCAATCTGCCCGCTCGCCGGTCTCACCAGCCGCGCGCCGATGCTCACGATCGGATCGGGGATGTCGCGCAGTCCACTGCCGCGTGCGGCTGCCACCAGGCCCTGCCAACCCGCGACGTTGTCCTCAATAACCGGCCAGGGAGGGCTCGTGTTCACGATGATCCCAGCGAGCTTTGGGCCACCGCTGCTCGCCAAGAGCATGGCGTACACGCCCTGCCAATTGTCGGAGACGTTATCGTTGGCGAGCACGACTGGATTGCGCTCGTCGACCGGGAGCAGCCCGTGCGGGCTCGTGGAACCGAGGTCCCGCGTTTCGGAGCAGCCGAGCGCGATCACCCCGAATACAGCGGCGCGCAGCGCAACCGCCAGGCGCCGGGTGTCCCGGTGGCTACCCTTTGTCCGAAGGCCCGCCCGTGCGCCGACCTCGCGAGTCGGTGAGCTCTGGGGCGTCTGGGGAGTCTGTCCGTTCGACACCACTTTTCTCCTGCCCACGTCTTTTTCTATGCAACCGCCGGCGCGTTCCGACAGTACGTCTACATGATAGCACGGGAACCCGCTGGTATTCGGATGTGTGTTGCCGCGGCCCTATTGGCCGCCGCGTGCCAATCCGGCTCAGGTAACGGTGGTCCAACCGGCGGCGCTGGAACGGCTGGAGGCGTCCCAGGCGGCGGCGCGTCGGGTGCGTCAGGCGGAGCAGGCAACGCCGGGGCCGCGGCCAATTCGGGGCAGGGCACGAACGGAGGAAATGCTCCCACCGCCGGCAATGGCTCGTCCGGCGCGTCGGGCGCATCGGGCGCGGCGGGCGCGGGTAGCGGAGGCGCGGCGGGGAACGGCGGCCAGGGCGGCAGCGCCGGCGGTCCGCTGACTTGCACCACGCCGGCACCGACGAGCACGACGTTTACCGTCGATCCGACCGGCGTCACGTTCACCGTCGGCACCGGAAAGATGAAGCTGCAAGTCTGCGCGGAGGACATCATCCGGGTGGCGTACACCACCGCAGCCACGCTGCCGGCCAAGACGTCGCTGTCGGTGAGTAACACGTGGGATACGCCGACCCCGTTCTGCGTGTCCGACGCCGCCGGTACTGTGACTATTACGACCGCGCGCATGAAGGCAAAGGTCGTTTCAACGACCGGTGTGGTCACGTTCACGGACCTGGCCGACAAGGTCGTGCTGGCTGAAGACAGTAAATCGCTCACGCCGGCTACGGTCGAGGGCGTGGCCACCAACAAGGTGGTCACGGCGTTCGCCTCGCCGGCTGACGAAGCCTTGTTCGGGCTCGGTCAGCACCAAGAAAGCGTGGTCAACTTCAAGGGGAAGAGTCAGCATCTCTCCAACGCCAACACGCAAATCGCCATCCCGGTGGTGGTCTCGAACAAAGGCTACGGCGTCTTCTGGGACAACTACTCGAATTCGGATTTCGCGGGTGGGGATACCAACAACACCAAGTACCGCTACACGTCCGAAGCGGGCGACCTAGTCGATTACTACTTCTTCTACGGTCCGAGCATCGATCACGTGATCTCGCTCTACCGCACCACCACCGGCGCGGCTCCGTTGTTCCCGAAGTGGGGTTACGGCCTGTTCAGTTCCAAGGATCACTATGCGAGCACTGCCGAGTTGCTAGCGGTGAAGGACGGCTACCGCACCGCCAAGATCCCGGTCGATGTGATCGTTCAGGATTGGGACTACTGGGATCCGTACGCTTGGGGCTCCCATTTCATGGACGAGACTCGCTACCCCGATCCGGCGTCGCTCGTGACGCAGATGCATACCGCGAACATCCACCTGATGATCTCGGTCTGGCCGCTGTACCAACAGGTCACCGCGCCGAAGAAGACGGGTGAGGGAGACAACTACGATGCGCTGAACGCGATCAATGGTCTCTTGCCGAGCGGCGGAACGCACCATTTTTACGACACGTTCAGCGCCGCGGCGCGCACGCTCGTCTATCAGCAGACCTATGATCGGCTGCTCGGCAAATACGGCTGGGACGCGCTTTGGGCGGACAATACCGAGCCGCAGGGGTATCCTGACTCGGTGAACGTGCACGCCGCCACCACCGCGGCAGGCAAGGGTGCACTAGTCATCAATGCGTATCCGCTAGAGCACAATCGCGCGCTGTACGAGGGCTGGCGCAAGGTCGGGCCGGATGGCAAACGAGTCTACGTCCTGACGCGCAGCGCGTTCGCGGGACAGCAGCGCTTCGCAGCCGGGGTCTGGTCGGGCGACATCAACTCTGACTTCGGAACCTTCGCGAAGCAGGTGCCAGCAGGGCTCAATTACGCCCTGTCCGGCATGCCGTACTGGACCACGGACATTGGCGGGTACTTCGGCGGTTCGGTGAACTGGGGAGCGGCCGCGGGTAGCGAGTTGTTCACGCGCTGGTTCCAGTTTGGCGCTTTCTGCCCCACGTTCCGGATTCACGGGCAAGGCGCGCGCGAGCTGTACAACACCGAGTGGAGCGCGACCACCAAAGCCAACCTGCTTGCCGTCGACAATTTGCGTTACCGGCTCATGCCCTACATCTATTCGATGGGTTCGATGGTGACGCGCGACGGCTACACCATGATGCGTCATTTGGTGTTCGACTATCCGACCGACACCAACGTGCTCACCATTCCGGACGAGTTCATGTTTGGTCCCGCATTCCTCGTCAATCCAATCACGACTGCCGGGGCCACCACTCGCTCCGTCTACTTCCCGGCAGGCACCTGGTATGACTTCTGGACTGGTGCCACGACCATGGGCGGCATGAAGATGTCGGTGGACGCGCCTCTGAGCCACCTCCCGCTCTTCGTCCGGGCAGGATCCATCGTGCCCATGGGACCGAACATTGAGTACGCGACCCAAAGCGTGGATCCGATCGAAATCCGCGTTTATCCCGGCAAAGATGCCACGTTTACCATCTATGAGGATGCGGGTGACACGTACGATTATGAGAAGGGCAGTTTCTCGCAGATCCCGCTCACGTGGAACGACGCCGCGAAGACGCTGACCATCGGCGCTCGCACCGGGACCTTTACGGGCATGCTAATGACCAGAACGTTCAACGTCGTATTCGTGGCAGGCACTCACGGCGCAGGCACCGAAGTCACCGCGACTCCGGATCAAGTCATCAAGTACGACGGCACTCAGGCAGTTGCGACGGCAAAGTAACGACCGCGCTCGGCGCCCGTTCGCAGCGTGCGCCGCTTTCTAAAAGATGTTCACGCCGACGTCGATGCCGGCCGCCGCCCCGAAGCGAGGTGCAGTCCAGACTGGCACCTCGTCGAGGCGGGCCGTCCAGCGCGTCACGTGAATCAATCCCGCCGCGCGCGCGGTGAGGAAGAAACGGCGTGAGAGCGCTTGGGTGAAGCTCACGCGAAGTCCGGCGTCGAACACCGGCACCGAGCCGGAGCTGGGGTGATCCACGTCCTTTCCGCTCATTCTCATTTCACCTGCGCTAGCGACCACGCAAAGAAACCAGGGTTTGAGCGCTGCGCAGCCTGCGGTTGTTCCGAGCAGCGCCTGCTGTGAAAACCCAGCTCCGTCTGCGCGTCGGGTTGTCGCGGGCAGGCTGACCTCGGCCCCGAGCTCGACCGACAAAAGCTCGCCCGCGAGGGATCCAAAGACGCGTTCCAGGAGCACAGGGCTCGAAGACATGCCGAGTGCGACGGATGTGCCCACACCCATCGCGAACACGGGCCGCGCTCCACGCTCCCTTGCGGGCGACTCAGGCTGCGAGCGGCTCGGGTCTGAAGCGGCACTTGGGCGGGTTTCTTCCGGCGTTGGCTTGGCAGGAGGTGTGGCGGGCGGTGGACTCGCCGTGGTGGACGGCGCGGTTTGCTCCCCCGCAGGCGGCGCGGGCTCCGGTGCTGCCGCCGTGTCGGCGTGCGGCGGGGTGCCCGCGTCGGCCAAGAGCTGAATTTGCACGGCAAGCGCGAGCGCGATGGTGCGCGTCAAGCCGCGGCATTCGCTGCTGCCGACTCGAAACGCCTGATCTCCCGCCCACTTACCGCTGGCATCGCGCCACTCGATTTGCCCCTCGAGCGACGTTCCGCGCGGCGTGATTCGCACTGCCAGGTGGTTCGGGGCGGCTTCCGCAAACGGCTCGTAGCCCAAGCGCGCGCTGACCAACGCCTCGAGCGCCGCAGTATCGGGACAGCCCGCGGGCGCGGCATATTCGAGGCTGACACTGAAATCAGACGAGCGCGCTTGAGCTCCGGCTGCGCTGAACGACACGAGCCCGATTGCGCCGAGGCAAGCGAGCGCGCGGCTCATCTCGTCGAGAGCGATTCCCTGGCGCGCGGGAGGAGCACACTGCGCGGAAACCGCCGCGCAAACGCGGCAGTGGCACGCTCGGCCTCTTCGTTCCGCCCGGAGCCGAGCAGCGACCGGACGCGCAATGCCTCGCGCTCCTCGGCGAGGTGTCCGTTCGGGAAACGCCGCGTGTGCTCGCTGATCAGCGCGAGCGCGCGCGAGAAGTCGTGGTGCGTATATGCTGCTTGTGCGTGCGAGAGTAGGTCGAGCTCTGCGGCAAACGGATCCCCCTCAGCGCCGCTATGCGAAGGCCGTAGCGGATCCGCGGTCGGGACCTGCGGCGGAGCGACCCGCAGTGGAGCGTCTGATGTCGCGGTCGTTGCTTGCTCCTCCGGAGCGTGCGCGCTCGGCTGCACGGCCACCGGCGCCTGCTTCTGCACCGGTTCAACGCGCTGATTGCGCAGCGTGAGCGCAGTACCGATCGCGCCGCCCGCGACCGCCATTGACGCGAGCAACACGAAATGCAGCGGAGTGAGGGTCCGCGTCAACGGTGGAGTAGGTAGACGCAGCTCGGACGGTCTCGCAGACGGCAGCCGTCCGCCCGCGACAAACGCTCGCGCCCGGGCGATCGCACGGCCGTGGACTTCGGGAGGCGCTTGCCGCTCGATTTTGCGGGGCGTGAGCAATGCCTCGAGCTCCGGCTCGCAGCGCGCGTCGCGACGCATCATGGGCGCACTCCCTCTTTCAACAGCCGGTGCACGGCTGAGGCCAGCTCTTTCCGGCCTTTGTGCAGTCTGGCGTAGACCCCAAATTTCGTCAGCGACAGCTCGCGGGCGATGTCCACGACCTCGAGCCCCTCTAGGTCGTGCTTGATGACGACGGAGCGACGCGCAATCGGTACCCGTTCCAACGCGACGCGCAGTGTCTCGAGCGCCTCCTGCCCCTGAACCCACCCTTCCGGGCCTAGCGCGGCGTCCTCGAGCTCCAACCCCGCGTACGGGGTCTCGCGCGATCGCCGTCGCCGCTGAGCGCGCACCACGCGGAATGCCACTCCGAACAGCCACGGCCGTAGCGGCCGCGAGAGATCGAGCGTGCCCCAATGCCGATGAAGGACGACGAAGACGTCCTGCAGCAGATCTTCGACGTCGGCCGTCCGGGCCCCGAGGCGCTGTAGCGCCCCGTACAGGTAATCGATTTCCTGCGCGAAGGCCTCGATGCAGCTGTTCTCAGTTTGTGGCTCGCGCTCGCGCTCGCGCGCGGGCGGCGAGGGGAAACGGAGAGTGTGCAACGATCCCATCTGCTAGGCACTGTCTGGAACTGCATCAGTTTGGACAAAAAAGCGCGTCCGCGTATGGAAATTCGACGCTGCGAGCCGAGAAATGCGGTTTCGACGGGCGCCGGAGCGTCTCAAAGCCGGACGAACCGACGGCCGCAGGGGCGCTTGAGCAGCCCCGACGTGCCCGGGGCCTCGCTCGGGCGGGAAGCCCGCCAGGGTCGGGGCCGTAGGAGCTTTCGGAACTCTCTTGCGCCGCGGGTGTCACACCCAGCGCAGGCGCAGCGACGTAGCGCCCGTGGATCCGAGCAGCCTGAATGAGCGGTGAAGAACGCCCCGAACCGAGCGGTGCCGAGGGCGCCCAGCTCGGCCTGTGGTTGCTCTGCGTCGCACTTGGGCTGGCGGTTTGCCTGACCGCTTGCACACGGGACAGCGCTGTTTCCTCTGCTGCCGCTTCCGCCGCCGCTTGCTGTGCGATGCCCGGGCCCGCGCCGAGAGGGCGGGACGTCCAAAAGGCGAGCGCGCTGAATGCGACCTGCGCTGGCTGTCACCGTGAGATCGCCGCCGAGTGGAGCTCCTCATTTCACGCACGCGCCGAGCGGAACGCAGCCTATCAGCGAGCATTTGCGCTCGAGCCGTTGCCGTTCTGCCAGGGGTGTCACGCTCCTGAGGCGGATGCATTTCGTCCTGTAACCGACGTAGCGGCGGACCTCGGCGTTGGCTGTGTGACGTGTCACGTCGTGAACGAGCACGTGCTGGCTGCGCCAAGCCCGTCAGGCTCCCTGACTGATGCAGTGCCGCACGCGGTGACGCGGGCCCCAGACTTTGCCGGGGTTGCCGCTTGCGCCAACTGCCATGAATTTGCATTTCCCGATGCGGAGTTGGGCGCCCGCCCGGAGCTGATGCAAGCCACTGCTTCGGAGCACGAGCGCTCGAACGCGCGCGGAGTCGCTTGCGCGACTTGCCACATGCCGAACGTGGGAGCCGGGTCCGATCGCCACCACAGCCACGCGTTCCCTGGCGGCCACGACGAGGGCTTCGTGAAGGGTGCGATCAGCGTCCGCGCCGAGCGTTGCACGAGCGAGAGCGTGTGCCTGGTGCTGGTCGCCACAAGAGTCGGCCACGCCTTTCCGACGGGGGACCTATTCCGTCGTCTCGAGGTTTCTGTGGAGGCAATCGGTGGCGATGACCAGGTGGTCGCGAGCGCGCGGCGCTATTTGTCGCGCCACTGGTCCGATCAGCACGCGCTCTCTACAGTGGTGCGCCGCGTGTCGAAAGACGATCGTGCAACCGACGTTCCACTGCGGCTCGAGCTCACGCTCGGCGGTGCTGTGGCCTCGCTGCCGGTCGCTTGGCGCGTCGCCTATCAACGGGTCGAGCACCCGCGCTCCGAAGCCGAGGCGGACAGCGCGTTGGACGGCGAAATTGAACTTGCGAGCGGCACGTTACTGCCGCTCTCGAAAGGTGAGGGAAGACATGTCGAACCGTAGTCATGGCGGTGCTTGGGGGCTCACTTTTTGCGCGCTGGCAGCGTGTCAGCAGGCAGCGGTGGGGCCTGTCGCCGTTCCTACATCTCGCGCGGCCAGCGCCCCGCACCGAGTCAAGCCGAGGGTAGCCATCGCGCCCGCGAGCGCTGCCGCACCGCCGCTCGCCGCGGCGAGCGCGCCCGTGACGAGCCCGTTCGTCGACAGCGTGCGCCTCGGCTACGCCGCGCGCCTCGTGCACACCGCCAACGGCGCCTTACTCAGCACCGAGAAGCTCTTGCTCGGCATTCACGACGACCGCGTTAGCGTCGACCCACCTCTGCTCGAAGGCCTACGCCAAGGCAGAGGACCGTTTCCAAGTGTCTTCGGCACTCTGCCGGACGCCGCCTGGCTCGTGGAATCGAGCTCCTGGGGGCGCATCAGACGCCCGTCGCTCGCACGCTTCACGGGCACTGAATGGCTGAAGTCCGACTCGGCATTGCAAGGCCGGGCCGTGATCGGGATCTCCGCGTGGAGCAGGGGGCGCACGCTCGCGTTGCTCGGGGATGCCTACGGCAGTCAGTTCGACTTCGTGCAGCTCGGTGGCCCGCGCGGCGGGCCGCTTCCTCAGCTCGACTACGCAGCTCGGAGAAAATACGGCTGCGTGGACAGCATCCGACCGATGGCCATGAGCGCGTTGCCCAGCGGCGAAGTCTTCGTCGTGGGCGAGCGGTGTAGCGCCATACGCTCGTTCGCTGGCACGGTCGTGGAAAGCTGGGGCCCCGGGCAGACACGCGGAAACCTCAGTGGCCTGCCCGGGCTCGGTGAGCATCAGGCAGTGTTTGCTGAGCTCGACAACATCGTGGCTGTGTCGGGCTCGGACGTGTTCGTGGCAGGTGTTCGCAGCACTAGAGCGGGCGAGGATGTGACCCCAGCGGACGAAGCGTATATCGCGCACTTCGACGGCCGAGAGTGGCGAGCACTGCCGGCGCCGCCCAGCGAGCGTTTGGACGATCTGCAACGCGCGTCCGACGGTACACTTTGGGCGCTGTCGGACGGCGCCCTCTGGACCGCAGCCGCGAGCGCTTCGGAGCCCGCTGCCTGGACGAAGGTGCCCCTGCCGCGGTCCGTAGACGAGGTCGACGACCATGCTGTCTCCTCGCTCTGGGTGAAAGACACGGGCGACGTGTGGGTCACCGTCGGCACCGAAACTCCATCCTATTTGCTCCGCACTAAACGCGGGAACGAACCGCTCAGCGCTCCTTCCGACACCCAAGTCGCCGCGCTCAGCAAAGCGTTCGACCCGGACGCGGTCTTCGACTGCGAAAGGCCGACGCTGTTTGTCTTCAAGCTCAGCCGCCAAGCTCCCCAGGATGCCGACGTGCCCAGCGTGCGCGAGGCGTTCCGCGGTCACCCGGAGCTCGAGGGCAAAGCCGAATTCATCGAGTTGCCGTTCTTGACGCGTCGCTATCTCGGCGTACGAGGCGAGCGCGCGACGCTGCAGCGGGTGATGCAAGTGTTGATGAGCCGGCGCATCCCTGGAGTCGAACCGCGCCTGCGCTGTTTGGACGCGGAGCCCACGCGGACTCTGCGGATGGACTTCGGTGGCCCGAAGCGGAGCTTGCCTGAGTTGCACCATCAGCGCGGCAAGAAGGTGCTCAATCCAACGCGGGATCTGACCTACCTTTTCGACTAGGAGCAGCGATGCGAAGGGGGCGATGTGCCCCCGGAGGACGCGGCATGGTGAGCTGCTGTCAGCTAGTTGCTTGGCGACCGGTGCAGCGCTCAGCTAAATCAAGGACGGTTTACCAAAGTCCCCCCCTTAAGTCGTAAATAGTTAGAATTAATTAGTATATTCCACAGCTAGAGCGGAGCCTTGAGCGCGCTTCGAAAGACCCTCAGAGGAAATTTTCCACTCGCCCCTCAAAGCGACTATCGGTGGCAGGTGGCGCGCCGGTCGAGCAACTCAGTGCGCATGTCGAGTTTGTTGCGGCGTCCGTCTTGGTACTTCTCGTTAGTGGCCGCTTCGCTGAGCGGCCTCGTGGCTTGCGGTGGCAACGCAGCGCATGACGGGAGTGCGCCGTCAGGGGGCGGTTCGAGCGGAGCAGCGACGGACGGCGCGGGAGCTTCGGCCTTGGCCGGCGCCACCGATTCGGGAGGCTTGGCCGGCGGCATGGGCTTCAGCGGCTCGGCTGATGACGGCGGCGGTTCGACCGGCGGTTCGACGGGTGGATCGACGGGCACTGCAGGTGCTGGCTCGAGCGGCGCGGCAGGCAGCACAGGCGCGACCTGCTCCGGCAACGCGCTCTCGACGACGCCGACGAACCTCGCGTTCCCCGAGGCGCAAGGCTTTGGGCAACACGCGACCGGCGGGCGTGACGGCGCGGTGTATCACGTCACCAACCTGAACGATTCAGGCGCCGGCTCGTTTCGCGACGCCGTGGGGACGGCCAATCGCATCGTGATCTTCGACGTGGGCGGGTACATTGCGCTAAAGAGCGCGGTTTCCGTGAGGAGCAACCTCACCATCGCTGGGCAGAGCGCACCCGGCGGGGGCATCGGCTTCAGCGGTGGCGAAATCGGCTTTGCAAACGCCACGAACATCATTTGCAGGCACATTCGCGTGCGTCCGGGCAGTGACACCGCGAGCAGCACTGACGACGCGCTCAGCCTGTACGAGGCAAAGAACGTGATCATCGAGCACAGCTCGTATCAAGGCACCGGGACGGTGCTGACCGCGGCGTGGTCGGGCGCGCTTGCGGCCACGCCGTACAGCGCTGCATCGGCGTATCGGATCAGTGCGTCGCTCGCAGGCGCTCAGCCGCGCGATCCGTTGGACACGTTGATCATCAGCCAAATGGAAACCCTCGGCAAAGGCAGCACCGGCACTGGTGCGAACAGCGTGGGCCCGGACGGCTCGCTGTACACAAGCCAGGCTCAAACCGGCCTCGCCAACAACGGCTACGGCACGATTGCCGGCGGCACCAAGCCCACAGACACAGACAACGATGGCATGCCGGATTTCTGGGAACGCACTGCAGGCTCGGATCCGGCCGTCGCTGACTCCTCGAACAAAGCCAGTGACGGCTACACGCTAATCGAGCACTACCTCAATTGGCTTGCGGAGCCTCACGCGCAGACCACCGCCGGTACGGCCGTCGATATCGATCTCGCGGAGATCGCCTCCGGCTTCAGCGCAGTGACGCCAGCGTTCAGCGTGAAGGCAGCCTGCGGCTCGGTTCAACTGTTGAACGGGCACACCGCGCATTTTACTCCGGAAACCGGCTTCCATGGTCTCTCGTCGTTCGACTTCACGGTAACCGGCTCGGACACGAGCACGTACACAACGACCGTCGCTGTGGCAGTGCAGCCCTAGTTTGCTGACGCTGCTTGATTTCTGACGCCTACCAGAGCGACCACGCCACTTAGCTGACCGAGATGCGGGGGCTCGCGCAACTCACTCTGAACATGCGAACACAGATCCGCCCCGCGGCGAGTTTAATACGGGCCCTCTCTCTGACACTGTTGGGCGTGCCGTTGGCAGCGGGCTGTGGCGGCGGCTCATCCGGCGCGGGTTCGGCGGACATCGCGGGCGCCCCGAGCGCTGGGGCGGTCGGCGGGTTATCGGCGTTCGGCGGCGCGGGCAGCGTCGGCAGCGCCGGGACAGCGAACGCAGCGGGTTCGACTTCGAGCGCCGGTTTGGGTGGCGCGGGCGTGCCGGAGGCGGGTGGTGCGGTGAGCGTGGGCGGCGAAGCGGGCGCCAGCGGGAGTGGCGACAGCGCGGGCAGCGGCGGGTCAACCGCCGCCGGGGCCGCGGGAGCGGCTGGAAGCGCGGGGCTCGCTGGCAGTTCTGGTGGTGCAGGTGCCCCGGGCGCGGTCCCTGACTGTAACAGCATTACCGGGCAAGCCGTGATCACGGTCGCGGCTGGAGGCACAGCAAATTTCAAGACGGTGCAAGCGGCGCTGAACAGCCTCTCGAAAACCAACACCACGCCGACTCAAATTCGGATCGCGCCCGGCACTTACAAAGAAAAGCTGAACATCGCTGTGCCGAACATCACCCTGTGCGGTCAAGCCGGCAAAGCCAGCTCGACCATTCTCACCTACAGCGACAACGCGAACACGCCGGACGGCAGTGGCGGCACGCTGGGCACGACGGGCGGTGCAAGCACCCTGCTGTCAAGCAACGACGTCTCCGCCGAGAACCTCACGTTCGAAAACAGCACGCCGCTCGGTGGCTCCCAAGCAGTCGCGCTATTGGTCAACGGGGATCAGGTTCAGTTCAGGAACTGCCGCTTTCTGAGCTACCAGGACACACTTTACGTGCGCAAAGCCAAGCAGTACTTCCGGGCTTGTTACATCGAGGGCTCGGTGGATTTCATCTTTGGAGACGCCACCGCGGTGTTCGACGACTGCACCGTGTATAGCGCCGCTGGCGGTGTTGCCGCGACCGCGCCCAACACCGCGCAAAGCACGGCGTATGGCTTGGTATTTCTGGGCGGGCAGCTCACGGCGGCTTCTGGGATCAGCGCGGGGTCGGTCGCGCTCGGTCGCAATTGGGGTGCGTCCGGCGCGGCGGCGTATCTGCACACCAAGCTCGGCGCGCACATCAGCCCCAAGGGCTGGGAACCGATGGGCACGAACACGCTCACGACGGCTCGCTTCTCCGAATACAAAACCACCGGCGCCGGCGCGAGCGCGTCAGCAATCGCCGCGCGTGCCGCGCAGGCCAAGCAACTCAGCGACCAACAAGCCGCCAACTACACACTCGACAAGATCTTAGAAACCTGGCTACCGAGCTTCAGCAAGTAGGCCGCCCGCGCGGCGCCAAGCTCAATACGCCTTGGTAGTGATCCCGGTGACGGCTGCGTCAGAGATCGTGACCGCAGCGCCGGAGCTGGGCGTCACGCTCGAGCCATTCACGAACGAGACGCCCGCGGCGTGGAAGATTTCCATGCCGGTTTTGGCTTGAATCTTCAGATTGTCGAAGATCACACCCTGCACCTTGGCTTCCGGCAAACCCCAGATGATGCCGCCATTCGTGGAGCCGGTCGCGGTTACGTTCTTGAGCGTGATGTTCTGCCAATAGGGTGTGGTCGCGGTTACCGCCTGCGCTGCGTCTGCGGTCGGATCGGTCGGGAGCGTCGGGTAGTAGGAAGCGATGAACACCGGCGTCGGTACGTTCTTCATCGTGATGTTCGAGTACGTGATGTCCTTCACGATGCCGCCTCGGTCACGCGCGGACTTCAAGCGAATGCCGGCAGTGGTGCCGTCGAGGGTCAGATGATCCACGGTCACGCTCGAAACTCCCTTGCTGGTGATGCTTCCGATAGAGCAACCGTGACCGACGCCGAACGAGGAGTACGCGACGTAAATGTCGCTACCTGCCGTAACCAAGTTGTCGTCTCCGCACGCGATATCGTTGTTACAGAAGAACGCGCCGTTCGCGTTCATGTCGACGCCATCGGTATTCTTTGGCGGAGCCTGGCCGGAAACGGCGAGCGTGGAGATCGTGATGCCAGTAACGGTCAGATCGGTATCGCCTTTGACCCAGATGTGCTCTTCAGGCGAATTCTGAAAGCGAAGCCCGCTGATCTGAACGCGCGCGGAGTTCGAAAAGCTGACCTCCTGAGGGCGCGCGAGCGTGGAATCGCCCGCAAATGCGCTCCACCAAGCTTGTCCCTGGCCGTCAATCGTGCCGGCACCCGTGAGCGCGATGTCATGTACTTTGTCTGCCGTGATGAACGCGGTGGCGGCTCCGTAGCTCGCCATCGGCAACATCTTTAGTACGGCGCCGCTTGCGAGCTCGAGGCGCGTGCTGCTTCCGAGCACGATCGGGCCGCTCAAGAACGTGCCCGACGGCACCAACACGGTGCCTCCCCCCGCGTTAGTCGCTGCGCTGAGCGCGGCTTGAATGAAAGCGGTGTCGTTCGTCGTGTTATCGCCCAACGCGCCGTAATCGGTGATCTTGAACGTCGCGCTCGGGATTGCCGGCAGCGGGCGCACTGCCGGATTGCTTGCGCCGCACGGGTCATTGCTCGTGCCGCCTCCGGCGCCCGCGCCGCCGCCCACAGCGGAGGAGCCGCTCGCGCCGGCCGCGCCGGTCACACTTCCAGCTGCGCCGTTCCCGGCCGCTCCCGCAATCGCGTTCGTGCCGGCCGCGCCCGCGCCGCCAGCCGCATTCGCGCCCGCGCCGCTTGCTTCAGCACCCGCCGAAGTAAAAACACTCCCCGAACTTCCGCCATTCGTCTGCGGGTTTCCATCCGCACCGGCTCCGTCCGAGCCTGCGTGCCCCGCGGTTGCGGCGTCTTTGCCCTGACCCGACGCGCCGCAGCCAACGAGCATGGCAGCCAGCAACGCCAGCAGTGATCTCGAGTGAACGACGCGCGAACCCATAGCCATGAGCACTAGCCTCGAGTTGTGCGCTTTTCTAGAGGGGTTGCCCACCCCGCGCCATGCTCGTCGGCTGCGCCTCCTGCGCGTGGCGCCGCCCCTCCCAAGTGTCGCGCTTCGCGCGCCACGGGAGCGGCCGTCGCGGCGTGCATAAACCCCGACTCAAACCGCGAGGGGAGTGAGTCGGGAGTGTCCATCGAGATCGATTGGCGCGAGCGACTTCTGGATCCGCAGGATAGCGCTCCTCCCCCTGAGCCCGCGGAGCGGGCGATTTGGGGGAGGCCACCGCCCGCAGCGCGTAGCGCGAGGACGGATGGGGTGGGGGCAACCGGTCGCCCCGAATGGCCCGGGCGTAGCGTGCGGCGGCTCTGCGAAGGAAGTGACAGTTAGCGACCGTACCCAGCCGCGACGATGTTGGCCTGCACCGCGTCGTCAATCGCATCGGATGGAACTCCGGCCGTGACGGCACCTTCGAAGAAGGTCCCAACGCCACCGGCGCTACCATCCCCACCGGTTCCCAGCTCGACGGCGCCCTTCTTGTGCATGGGCGAGTAACCAGGCGGACGAGCTCCGTCGTACTTCACCGCAAGGGACCCGGACTGCGCGTCGCCACCTTTGAGCGTCATATGGTTGCCGGATGGCCCCTTGAACATGAGCGTCACGTAAGCCGCAGCTAGCGGAGTATTGACCGAGACCATGCCCGTCGCCACGCCGCCGGCGAAGACACCATTTTCCAAATCGGCCATGACCCAAGGACCGTTGCCGCTGCCGTACGACCAATTCAAGATGTTTCCCCACTCGAGCGTCTCCATCGTGCCGGCGCCGTCATCGTTGCCCGAGGTCTCCACATTGCCGTAGTCGAAGCAACATCGGCCGTTGAAGTGCTTTCCGTCTGCGACCATGTAAATCGATTCGGCGTCGTCCCCCGTTGGAGTGCTCGTGGCTTTGTTGTTGCGGTAGGTATTGCCGACGTCCGATTGCACGTAGACGCCGTAAACAGTGTGACCGCCCACCTTCGCCTTACCGGGCGCTGCATCTGCTTCCTTGCCCCCGTTCGGCAACCAGTGCACCGGAGGCGACAGCGGCAGGTCGTTCTTCAGCGGTGACTGGTCGTAGATGTACGAGATCGTACAGGTCGTGCCCGCGCAGAATGTCTCGTGCACGGACGAGTCGACGAAGCCTCCGGGACCGATGACGGGAATGTCTTTAGTGCTCTTGTCCGAAGCACGCCTCACTTGATACAGGTTGCCGCTGTACGATCCGTAGAGAGCCCTAACCATGCTGTGGGCCGCCACGCACGGCGTGTTCGCGGATTGGTAGATGTCGCAAGGTCCGGTCGCGCCCATCCCGCTCGAACCGCCTGCTCCGCCAGAGCCGGCCGCGCCTCCCGGGCCGCTAGCTCCGGCTTGGCCCCCTCCGCCGCCTGTTGGGTTTGTGCCTCCCTGGCCGCCTTTGCCGCCTGCGGCGGGGAAGCCGCCGGCCGCACCCGCGCTGCCGCCACGGCTCGTCCCGCCGGCGCTTGCCGGGCCAGTACCGCCAACGCTTCCGCCAGAGCCGCCTCCAGCGCCGGCGGCAGACAGCGCGCCGCCGGTGCTCATGGTGCCACCTGTTGAGGAGCTTCCGCCCGGTCCAGCGGCCCCGCAGCCCACGGAGGCGGAGCACGCGAGGACGAGTGCTAGGCACGAACAACTCTTGAAGACGGTCTGACTTTTCATCCTGGCGTCCGTTCGTGATGCGGCGATCCGAATCGGAGCGACAAAACGACTTCGAAGGCGCGGCAGACAAGAAAGCCGCACCCGGCGCGGGAAACGTTGCTCGTGGCTGCAACCTGAGCTGCAGCCATCGCTAGCTCAACGAAGCTCAGTCTGTGAGGCGCGGCTCAGAAGAAGAAATACGTAACGCCGAACGAGCCGCCGACTTGGCCGCCGATGATCGCGCTGTTGTCGTTTTTGGTGAACACTGCGCCGAGCCCCGCAGTCGCAGACAGTGCGATGTTCGGGACCACGAATGCGCGGATTTGGGCCGCACCTTCGACGTGAACGGGGTTGGTGGACACCCTGCCGAGTGGACCGCCGCCGTCGGGATCTTGCGTGACGTGCACCAGGCCAATACCCGGGCCGACCGAGAAATCCGCTGATTGGCTGCGGTGTACTGGAAAAAACAGACGACCGGCGACGGCCAGCGACGACTCATTTTGCCGGAACGCAGCCCCGAGTAGCGCGTCGATGTGAAATAGATCGGTGTCGTACACGAAGGTGGCACCCACGATGCCGGTCAAGGTTGCCTCTGCGCCTACGCCGAAACCGCGCGCGGTGGCTGCGGTCGGCGCGGTTTGCGCCGCGGCGGTGCCCGTTACGAACAACGTGAAGACAAACAGCGGGATGATTAACGGGGTGACGTTTCGCATGCGCGCGAGTCTAGTGCGGGGCCTCGCTGAATCAACCGCTGCTGCGCGGGTACCACCAGCATCAAATTCTGCTTTTGCGCGCCAAATGACAACGCAAGGGACGGAAAGCGGTTGGGCAAGCCACTGCATGATCACTGAGTGTCGGCTAACCACAGCCGTGGTGTGCGTACAGTGATGGAGTAAAGATGAAGCAGCAATCGCTGAGTGAGCTCGCGTCGTGTCTGATCGTTGCGGGTTGCCTCGCATCGGCATGTTCCAGCAG
>DATCFJ010000743.1:0-6762 GCA_036509605.1 Polyangiaceae bacterium
CGGAAGCGCCGGCTGCGAGCGCCCCCAAGGCCGAGGAGTCAGCGCCAGATGCCGCGCCCGCAGTCGGTGTTGCTCCGAGTCCGGAAGGTAGCGATCCCACGAAGCTCGACCTGCCCCACTTCTACGCCGATCTGGCCGGTCTCGAGCAGCGCAAGCGCAAGCTGCCCGTGCGCGTTCTGTGGCTCGGAGATTCACACACCGCTGCCGACTATTTGACGGGCGCGTTACGCGCTCGCTTACAAGCGCGCTTCGGAGCCGCGGGCCCCGGCTTCGTGCGCATCGGTGTGAAGCCCTACCGTCATACTCAAATGCGCTGGTCGTGCCAGGGCCCGTGGCGGGTCGAGCCCGCGCAGCGCGCCCGGCGCACGCCGTTCGACGATGGCGTGCTCGGCTTGGGCGGCATGCGCGCGTTCCCCGACGAGGCTCCCGCGCAAGCCGCGTTCGAGCTGAGCCCCGGTACGGCGCACGGGCAGCTGCACTGGCAACTCTGGTTCTCGCTCGCTGCCGGCGCGAGCTTTCGGGTATCGCTGGGCGGAGTCTCGCAGGTCGTCTCGCAGAGCTCCGGCACACCAGAATTGCCGGGCGCGGGCTTTGCGAGCCTTTTGCTCGACAGTGCTGTCTCGGACAAGCTCGAGCTGGTCACGCTGGGCGGCGCGCCGCGATTTTTCGGCCTGATTGCCGAGGGCTCCGAGCCGGGGGTGGTGCTCGACGCGGTGGGCGTCGACGGCGCGCGGTTAGCGACAGCGCTGGCCTGGGGTGAAGCGTCGTTCGAAGCCGCCGTCCGGGCGCGCGCTCCGTCGTTGGTCGCTTTTGCCTTTGGCACGAACGAGGCCTTCGACGCGGACAAGCTGGAGAAATACCGTCCTCAGTACCAATCCATGTTGGCGCGCGTGCGCGTTGCCGCGCCTGATGCCGATTGCTTACTCGTGGGCCCACCCGACGGTAACGCCGTCCTCGGTGGCTCGGAGCCGCGTGTCACGCAGATCGACGCGCTGCAGCGCTCGATCGCCGGTGAGCTCGGCTGCGGGTACATTAGTCAGCTGGAGATCATGGGTGGCCCTGGCGGGTACACACGCTGGGCGCAGAAGTCGCCGTCGCTCGCTCGCGGGGACCGACTACATCTGAGCGCCAAGGGCTACGAGGTCGTCGCGAACGACATCGCGGATCACTTGCTGGCCGCGTATGCGGCGCGCGCCAAACGCTGAGTGTCAGTGCGGCAAGCCGCCCTTCAAGCTCGCATTGTAGGCCTGCATCAAGGCACGAAAGACCCAATTTCCAATCACTTCCGAACCGACCGCGGTGGGGTGAGTCATATCGGCTTGGCCGAGCCCGCGCCGAACCCAGGTGGGCATGGAATGGGCGCCGCCCATGGCGGTGTAGGTGTCGAAGAACGCGCAGCCAACCTCGGCCGCGGTACTGCGTTGCTCGGCGACGATCGACGGGATGACGCGCATGCTCACGATCTCGTCACCGACTTTGGCGGCGCGATCCATCGCGCCAATCACGAGGCAGCTCGAGCCCGGTAGTGCGCGCTGGCCTTGCGTCAAGACGTCCTTCATCGTGCGGTGGTAGTCGGCCATCGAATACAGGAAGCCGTCGCCGCTCTCGTTGGCACCAAACTCGTAGATCAGCAGGTCCGGCTTCCGCCAGGCGAGCTGCTCGGCCCAGTGAGCGTCGTCTTGCTTGTCCAAGAACCGAATGCGCGCGCCTTGCACGCCGAGCGCGTCGAGCACCACGCCCGGCGTATCGCGCTCGAGTACGACTCCGAACGCGCGCGTCACTCCGCTTTTGGTGAAAATCTCGAACTCGTGCTCGCCGTCTGGCACGTCGAGCGTGAAATAGGCCGATTTCTTCTCGGTTCCGCGGGTATCGACCATCGACTTGGGCACGCCGTCCACGCTGACTTGCAGCGTGCCGCCGTTCGGATCTTCCAGGTAGTCGAGCACGAAGTGCGAGGCTCCCTTGCCAAACTGTCCGGTCTTGGCGGTGCCGAAGCGCGCCAGCACATTCTTGTCCGCTTTGAACGACACCCCACCGAGACCGTACAAGCCGTCTGCTGCGTAGGGCCCGACAATCCTACTGACGCTCCAGCCCGCGGTCGCAAAACGCGAGACATCGTTGTGGAAGTAGGCCGGCCACGCGTTGGCAATCAGCATGAAGCCGTGCCCCGAGTCTCCGAACTCGGTTTGCAGCTTGCGACGCAGCGTGCCGCTGACCAGATCGCTCACCACGATCGAGTCCCCGAAGTGCGCGATGCGCGTGATGGCGTGCGCTTCCTTGTGCGCGGTCGCCGTCAGCGCGCGGAAGAAACCGGCCAGCGCGCGGCCGCTCGGATCAGCCAGTGGGAGAGGTGGTTCTGCGGCATCGATTGCCGGCAGAGGCGTGTCCCCGGGCTGCTGGGCGGCGTGCAGTGCGGCCTCCAGCGACGCCGAGTCGGGTTGCGACAGCTCGCTACGAGTCCGAGTTTCAGCGTTGATCTTCGCTTCACCTACGGTCTGCGAGGGCTCGACCTGGGCGCGGGTCGCCGTCTCTTCCGCCGGGCGAGCGTGAAGGATGGCCAGCGGTGCCAGCACACGCGTGTGCTCCGCCGCAAAACCGAGCGCGAGCACGGTCAGCGCCGCGATGCAGGCGCGAGAAGTGAAAGGCGCAAGATCAAGCCGGGAGCGCCAGCCGCCTCGAGACTCAGTTGCTGCAGGAGGCATCGCCGAGCTGCTGGCAAAGCGTGCGCAGCATCTTCAGATCGCGATCCGTGGCTTGACCGTTTTGCATCTTCTGCTGCAGGGACGCTCTGGCCTGGAGCAGCTTCGCCGTCTGATCGTTTGCGGGTGGCGAGGCCGGGCCGTCGTCGAACGGATTCTTACGCACCAACGTGGTCGGAGTCGCAGCCTTTGCGGCTGCGACCTGCTTGGGATCTGCAGGCGCCGGCGGCGGATCGTCTGGCGCCGGGCGCGGGTTTTGGGCAACCCGCGGTGGATCCTTCGGCGCGCTCGGCAGATCGCTGATGTCGACGGACGTAGCGCCCTGTCCGGCTAGCTCGTTGGCGGCGCGCTTGCGGCGAATCGAATCCACGCTGGTGGCGCGTGCGATTTGATCGAGCAACGCGCGCTTCTGGGCAGGATCAGTGGCTGCGTTGGCTTTGGCGAACAGGGCGTCCGCCCAGGCGCCCTGGATCTGGCGATATTCGACGGTTTTTCGGGCGTTGCTCGCTTCCGGGATCTCGCGAGCTTTGCGTTCCGCTCCGTCCACGTCGCCTTTGTCGAGCAGCGCTTTGGCGTCGAGCAGCGTGCGCATCGCCGAGTCCGTCGGCTCGCTGCCGCTGGCGATTTCGGGTTCGGGCGAGCCACGGCGAGTCGCAAGCACGATGCCCAGCGCGACGATGATCGCGATCCCGCCCCCGATTGCGGCGAGCTTTACGCCGTTCGGTAGCTTCGCGAGCGTCAGACCCGGCTCTGCGTACGCGCCCAGCGAAGCGCCGCCCAAAGTGAGCGCGCCCGCCTGTTGGCTCTCGTCAGCGCCGGGGACGTAGATATCGCCCGCGGGGATGAACTTCAGGATCACGTCTCCGAGCTCGATGACGTCGCGCGCGTCGAGCAGCGTGCGCGGTAGCTCGACGCCGTTTACGCGCACGCCGTTGGCGCTCTCGCGGTCGACGATCTCGTAGCGCCCGTCGCCGAGCGGCTTGACCTCGGCGTGTACGCGGCTCACAGACGGGTGGTTGATGGGTACGTCGCACTCCTCACCGCGGCCCATGACCAGCGGATGGTCCTGGATCAACGGGTACTCCGCACCGACCGAGGGCCCCGCGACCATCACTAGGCGATCGGGCTGGCCGAGCAACGCTTGGCTGCGCGGCGCGGCGGGCATGGTGACTGCCCTGTCGAAGGTAGCCGGTTCTACGATTGAATCGTCCAGCACTTGCAGGCGGTAGTCGCCGAGCTGAACTAAGTCCCCGTGCACGATCTCGTGGCGCTCATTGACGCGCTGTCCGTTCACGTAGCAGCCGTTGTAGCTCGTCATGTCGAGCAGCAGCCAGCGCTCTCCGGGCTTGGTCAGTCGCGCGTGACGGCGCGAGATATTGCGCTCGGTCAAGCGCACGGTGTTCTCCTCGGCGCGCCCGATCGTGTAATCGTCACGGACGAGGTGGACGACCGTCTTGCTCGCTTGGTCGTCCTCGATCGTCAGCTTCCACATCGGTGCGCCCAGGTGCCCTCGTCGCAATCTAACGCCATCGAAACGGCTCTCGCCACGCAAGGCCTCGCTAAATTTGTCATGCTTTTGCGCGGCCTTAAAGAGTTTTCCGGTCGAGCCTCAGCGGCCAGCCAGGAGGCCTTGCCGAGCCGGCCCGAGGCAGAGCAGAGGACCTCGCAAAATCGCGCGTTTTCAGGCGTGAAAGCTGAAAAGCGCATCATTGACCACAGGGCGCGCGGCGCGGATCCGCGGATTGTTCCGCGTGGGGCAGACCCGGTTGCTGAGCAAGACCATGGCCCGGTCAGCATCCGGATCGCACCACAAGCTCGTGCCCGTGAAGCCTAGATGCCCGAAGCTGCGAGCTCCCGGCCGCGAGCCCGCCGAAGACTGGTCGGCCGACTTGCCGTCGAAGCCGGCGCGCAGGGTCCCTCCAGGCCGCACCGCAAGTAGCGCGGCCAAGCTGCTCGCGTCGAGCCAAGCTTCGGAGCGAGCATGGAAGACATCGAGCAGCGCGCGACCAAAGTGCGCCACGCTGAGCGCAGTGCCAAACAGCCCGGCGTGGCCCGACAGCGCGTGTCCCGAGAGCGCCCAAGCGTTCTCGTCGTGCACGATGCCGCACACTTCGCCGTTACGAAACGGCACGACCTCGGTCGGCATGCAGCGCTCTGCGAAATCGCTGTGTCTGCTTCTGAGCAGACGCGAGGACCCCACCTCCAGCCCGAGCGGCGCGCATACCTCACGGTCCACGACCTGATCGAGCGGTAGCCCTTCGAGGTGTTCCACGGCGAGGCCGACCAGCGCGTAGCCAAGGTCGCTGTAGATCGGCGGATGTCCGGCCGGCGGGGCCGCATCCAAGCACTCGGGGCGCCGCCCCTGCACGATTTCCGCGATAGCCTGGGCCCGGTCGAATGGCAGCCCCGCCAGGAGCGGCGCGAACAGCGTTCGGTGCGCTTGCAGTCCAGCGCGATGCGAAAGCAGCAATAGTAGGGAGGCGCTACCGGTCGTCGTGCCGCTTGCTTCAGGAAGTAGTTCGCCAAGCGGAGTGTCTAAGCGCAGCCGCCCCCGACGCGCGAGGCGGGCAACAGTGAGCGCCACGAAGGGCTTCGTCACCGAAGCCAGGTCGAACAAGGCCGCGCTACCTACACCGGGATTGTCGCATCGATTTGCGAATGCGGCGCCGTCAGCGGATTCCCAGCCGCCTTCGCCGTGCCAAGCGACGGCGACGGCGGCGGCCGGAGCGACCTCGGGTTCGATCACGAATTGGCGTGCAATTTCAGCGAGGCGCGAATGTGACATGATGCGGGGTGGCGAGCTGGGTGCAACGCTCAAAATCGAAGCATTTTGACCATCTGGGAGCTGCACCGCTATCCTGAAGCTGCCGTAGACGGATTGGAAGGCGAGAAGCGATGGCCGAGTTTACTTGGGAAGCCCGTGGCCGGACCGGCGAGGTCCGCAAGGGCGTCATGGAGGCTGAGAACGAAGAGGCGGTGAACAACCGCCTTCGTCAGCAGCAACTCGCGCCGGTCAAGGTCAAGAAAAAGAGCCGGCTCGCCGACTTGAAGTTCGGCGGCGGCAGCGTCAACACCAAAGACCTCGTTACGTTCACGCGCCTGTTCGCAACGATGATCGACGCAGGCCTGCCACTCGTGCAGTGCTTGGAGATTCTGGGCTCGCAACAAACGAACCCGGCGTTCGGCGTGGTCTTGAAGGACGTGCGTAGCGCGGTCGAGCAAGGCGCCACGTTCAGTGAAGCGCTGAAGCGGCATCCAAAGGTGTTCGACGACCTGTTCACCAATTTGGTCCACGCCGGAGAGGTCGGCGGCATCTTGGACAGCATCATGAGCCGGCTCTCGGTGTATCTCGAGAAGCGGCAGAAGCTGATCCGGCAGGTTCGCGGCGCACTGGTTTACCCGTCGGTCGTCGTGGTGATCGCCGGAGCGGTGATGACCGTGCTGCTCACGTTCGTGATTCCGGCCTTCGAGTCGATGTTCAAGGACTTCGGCGGCGGTGCCCAGAATTTGCCGAAACTGACCCTGTTCATGGTCGGGGTCTCGCACAACTTCGTGAGCTACTTCCCGTTCATTGCCGCGGCGGTCATCGCTTTGGTGGTCGGTTTTGGTTACATGAACCGGACTCCACGCGGCAAGGCGATCGTCCACCGCTCGATTCTCAAACTGCCGATCATGGGCCCGGTGCTGCGGAAGATCTCTGTCGCGCGCTTCACGCGCACGCTCGGCACCTTGCTGCAGTCTGGCGTGCCGATCTTGGACGCGCTCGAGATCTGTGCGGTGACGTCGGGCAACGTCGTGATCGAAGTCGCGGTGATGCACGTTCGACAAAGCATCAGCGAAGGCAAGAACATGGCCGAGCCGCTGACCGAGACCAAGGTCTTTCCGGACATGGTCGTGCAGATGATCGCGGTCGGCGAGCAAACCGGCGCGCTCGATCAGATGCTCAACAAGATCGCCGATTTCTACGAGGAAGAGACGGACGTGGCAGTCGCGGCTCTGACCAGTGCTCTGGAGCCGATCATGATGGTCGGCGTCGGTGGCATGGTCGGCGTGGTGTTGATCG
>DATCFJ010000744.1:0-4371 GCA_036509605.1 Polyangiaceae bacterium
CAGGCCCAACAAAAGCACCACCGCAGCGATCCGTGTCAGCGCGCGCCGCAAGCGCTCGCCGCGCGCGATCTGCGCGACCTGACGCAACAACTCCGCGTCATCAGGTCGGAAGGCCAGCGCGCGATTGAACGCCGCGGCAGCAGCCACGAAATCCTTGTCGGTGCGCGCGGCAGTGGCGCGCTTCACCAGCTCGGCGACCAGGCGCGGCTCATAGCGTTGCTCGTAACCCGCAGGATCGCGCAAAAAGTCGAACACCTCGCGACGTGGCTCATTGAAGCCGAGTTGCGAAAGCGCGTTCTTCAGCGCTTCGGCGAGGACACCTGCGCTTTGGTAGCGCTCGCTCGCATCCCTCGCCAGCGCTTTGCTCACGATCTGCGACAGGCCCGAGCCGATGGTCGGGCGCGCGCGGTCGGCGGGCGTAAACGTACCGTCGAGCACGCGGCGCAACACCTGAGCCGGATTCTTGCCGTCGAACGGCAGCTTGCCGACCAGCCCCTCATAAAGCAGCACACCGAGCCCGAACACGTCGGCGCAAGCGCTCACGTCGCCGCCTTCGATCTGCTCGGGTGCCATGTGCGCGGGCGAACCGAGGACTTGACCCGTGGAGGTCACGCCTTGCACGTCGAGCAATTTGGCGATGCCGAAATCGGTGATCTTTACGCGCGGGACGAGCGCCGCTTCCGCGCCCGATTGAGCCTCGGTTGGCATTTCGAGCAGCACGTTCTCGGGCTTCACGTCGCGATGAATCACGCCCAGACCGTGAGCGTGCTCCAGCGCGCTAGCGACCTCGACCGCGATCGCCGCCGCCACTTCAGCGGGCAGATGGCCGTGCTGCGCGATCAACTGACGCAAGGTGGTGCCGCGCACCAGCTCTTGCACCAGGTAACGCTCGGGCTCGTCCGCATCGGAAACGTCGTACACCTCGACGATGTTCGGATGCTTGACCTTGGCCACCGCGCGCGCCTCGCTCACGAAGCGCGCCGCAACCTCTTTGTTCTCGCGCAAATGGTGATGGATGACCTTGACGGCCACCTCACGACCGAGACGCCGATCGCGCGCACGGTACACGGTGGCCATACCACCATGGCCAATTTCATCGATGAGCTCGTACTTTTCGAGCTCGGGGCTACGCCCGGAGAGCGCTGTTAACAGGGCACCCTCCGTCGCGCCTTACAGATCATGGAAGCTGCTCCACTCGAACTGCATTGGTCGCACCCCGCACGCCCACCCGCGCGCCATACACCATCACGTAACGCTCGCCCGATTTGACGAGACCGTTATCCATCAAGATCTGACTCGTATTCTGGACTTGTTCTTCCAGATTCGGTGTCCGCCCGACCAGCGTGCGCGGCGACACCCCCCAATACAGCGCCAAGCGGCGCAAAGTGCGATCATCGGTCGAGAAGGCCAAAATCGGTGCGCTCGGGCGCGCCTTGGACACCAAGCGAGCGGTCAGCCCGGACTCGGTGAGCGTCACGATCAGCTTCGCGCCGACCTCACGCGCGATGGCGCAAGCGGCGTGCGCGATCGAATCCGGCGTGGTGTGGTCCGGCTCAGACGCCGCAGGCGCGAAGAAGCGACTGCCCTCCGCTTGGCGAATGATGCGATCCATCATGCGCACGGCTTGAATCGGGAACTTACCGCTAGCGCTCTCGGCCGAGAGCATTACGGCGTCGGCGTTACCGAACACGGCGTGCGCGACATCGCTCGCTTCAGCACGTGTCGGGCGTGGTGAATCGACCATGGATTGCAGCATCTCCGTGGCGACGATCACGGGCTTTCGGTGGATCCGGCAGGTACCGATGATCTGCTTCTGAATCACGGGCACGGTTTCGGGCGGGAGCTCCACGCCGAGATCACCGCGCGCGACCATGGCCGCGTCAGCGGCACGCACGATCGAGTCGAGACGCTCGACGGCCGACGGCGTTTCAATCTTGGCGATGATCGGCGTGGGACGTCCCTTGCGCTCGCAGATCTCGCGAAGCTCTTGGATCTCTTCTGCCCGACGCACGAACGACAGCGCGATGTAGTCCACGCCTAGCTCGAGCCCGAAATCCAAATCCTTCTTGTCCTTCTCGGTCAGCGCGGCGAGCCGCAAACCCGAAGAGGGCAAATTCACGCCCATACGCGGGCGCATCGGGCCACCGTGCTCGACGCGACACTCCACGCGATCGCCGCGGATGCCCAGCACGCGAAGCTCGACTTGGCCGTCCGAGAGCAGGATTCGGTCATCCACGCGCACGTCGTCCTTGAGCGGCTCGTAGTCGATCGAGATCGTGCGGTCGTCACCGGTGTCGCCGGCAATCAAATCCACGGTGTCGCCGTTGTTGAGCACGGCCGGACCGATCTTGCCGGTGCGGATTTTGGGACCGCACAGGTCTTGCAGCAGCGCTACGGGCTTGCCCAGGGCTGCGCTCTCTGCGCGCACCATCTCCACCATGTGGGCGTGATCGGCGTGCGTGCCGTGCGAGAAGTTGAGCCGCGCCACATCCATGCCGGCCTCGATCAAGCCGCGAATGGCGTCGCGGTTGTTAACGGCGGGTCCGAGGGTACAAACGATTTTTGCGCGGCGAGCGATCATTTACTTATTGAGTCCGTGGCTGGGCGAAGTGGCCTGGGCTGTGTCCGCGGCCGCTGTTATTGGAAAGCGCCGGCAGCATGCCACAGGCGGAGCCCGCCCGGGTAGGGCTCGCGTGGCTGGCGCGCGGGCGGCCCAGCGCGGTCTGAACCGGCCCGCTATTGCGTCTCAGAAACGCCCTGGTAAGGACGGAGCGATGTACGGTTTTCGACGCAATGCGCAAGGCCAGGCCTGCCTTGGGGATACGCCTCTTTCCGAGCTCCTCACCCAGGCGGGCCTGGAGACTCCGGCTTATTTTTACGACCTCGACGCGATTGCGCTCGAAGCGCGCTCACTGATCGCCGGCTATGGCGACGCGCGGCACGTGGTCGCTTATGCAGTGAAGGCGAATTCTGCCGGATCCGTCGTGCGCACCCTGGCCGCCGAAGGCACCGGCGCCGACGTCGTGTCGGCGGCCGAGCTAGAGGTGGCGATGGCCTGCGGAATTCCCGCAGAACGAATTGTCATGAGCGGCGTAGCAAAAAGGGACACCGAGCTCGACTTCGCCATCTCTTCCCGCTTGCTAGCGATTCAAGCAGAGAGCGTCGAAGAACTATTTCGAATTGCCGCCCGCGCACGCGCTGCCGGACGACAAGCTCGCGTCGCGTTTCGGCTCAATCCCGGCGTCGAGATCGAATCACACGCACACATCTCGACCGGCCACGACAAGGCGAAGTTCGGCATCACGCGGAACGACGTCGGTCGCGCCTTCGAAGCGGTCGACGCCAACGCCGACACTTTGGTGGCCGTGGGATTGTCGACGCACATCGGTTCGATGCTGGGCGAGGTCGCGCCGTACCTGAAGTCGGCCGAGCACGTGTGTGCAGTGGCTCGTGCTCGCCGCGCCAGCAAACCCGGCCTTGAATACGTGAACTTCGGCGGCGGCTTCGGTATCGATTACGGCGACGGGCAAGACGCGGAGCCCGCAGATTTCGCCAGGTCTGCGGTGAAGCTGCTGAGGTCGGAAGGCCTCGGCGACCTGATGTTGGTGGCCGAGCCGGGGCGCTCCATGGTGGGTGCGCACGGCGTGCTCGTCGCCAAGGTCGTGCAAAGCAAGGTGAGCGCCGAGCATCAGTGGATCATGATCGACGCCGGCATGAATGATCTGCTGCGACCGGCGCTGTACGGAGCAAAGCACCGCATTGAACCGTTGGACCGAGAGCCGTCAGCACCCGAATGGCGCGTGGTCGGGCCCGTCTGCGAAAGCTCGGACGACTTCGGCGAGCACCCAATTGGCCCGCAAGTGCCGGACGCAGTCGTGATCCGCGACGCAGGCGCTTACTCCTTCACCATGGCCAGCGAATACAACGGCCGGGCGCTCGCGGCAGAGGTGTTCGTGAGGCAGGGCGCGGTCAGCAATGTTAGCCCGAGCCCGGGCGCAGCAGCGTGGGTCAAGCGCCGGCTGCAGGCCTGAACGCGCAGCGCTCAGGGTCCCGCAGACAACGGCGTGAGCACGAACCCGTGCCACGAAAGCGCCACGAATAGTGCCTCTTCGCGCCCTGCGCCGTCCGGGTAACGGAGCACGCCGCGCGCCTCGAGCCAGGGCCCGCTCGCGCTCGCCAACAGCGGGACCCCAAACCCCAAGCCCGCCTCGAGGCCCCGCGCCGCGTTCAGCGCGTGCGCGGGGCGCTCGCTCCAGAACGCGCCGAGCGACAGCGACAACGAGTCGAGTGTGAGGTCCGCAACGCTCGGTCCGGTCTCGAAGCCCTTGGCCCAGCGCGGCACGAACAGCGGGCGCAGATCGACGCCCAACC
>DATCFJ010000745.1:0-12650 GCA_036509605.1 Polyangiaceae bacterium
AGCCCGGAATTTTCCGGCACCAAAGGCAACGCCCTAAAGGCGTGTCCAAGACGCGGAACCCTGCGTGGGGTCTAGCGATCCTCGCCAGGAATGATAAAAGAGGGGCCCCGCTCGGGCTCCCGCCGAGACCGAAAATTGAACGGAAGCGTAGCTATTGTTTAGGCTAGCGCTCTGGGGTCCGAAGGCGACAAGCTTTCCCGTACCCTCCCCAACGTCCAGAAGGCGCATCCGCGAGGCTGATTGTGAAGATTTCCTGTCCTGCGTGCCAAGCTAAGTATTCGATTGCAGACGAGAAAGTTACTGACCGTCTGGCCAAGATTCGGTGTCGCAAATGCGGGGCAACGATCGTGATCGACGGCAAGACCACACCCGCCAACGTGTACACCGCGGCCGGTGAGGCTCCGGACGCCGGCGCCGCAAGCGCTGTCGAGCAGGAAAGCGGCTCGTCTTACTCGGTCGACTTCGGCGAGGGTGATCAACGCAACATGACGGTCACTGAGATCGTCGCGGCTTACAACGCCGGCCAAGTCACCGCCGAAACGTATCTCTGGGCCGACGGCTTCGCAGATTGGAAAGCGCTCGGCGAGATCGAGGAAATCGTGGAGGCGCTACACGCGGCAACGCACGCGCCCGCGGCCGCTACCGCGACGCCTTCGCCGTGGGCAGCTCCCGCGGCAACCGCGCCGCGCGCTGCGGCTCGCCCAGTGCGTGGCGCCGCCGCGGATTTGTTCGGCGGCATCGAGCACGCCGGCAGCGAAGAAGAAGTGACGACCAGCGCGCCCGAGCACGGTGGCGGCGGTGGTGGTCACGCGGCGGCCGCAGCAGGTGGCAGCTCGAGCACCGGCGCTCGCAATGAATCGTCCGTCCTGTTCTCGCTCAGTGCGCTGACCTCCGCGTCGAGCCCAGTCGCTGCGCAACGCCCGTCCTCGCGCCCGATCAGCTCGGCCGCGTCGCGTGACGACTCTGGCTTGATCGATCTAAAGGCGCTGACCGCCGCAGCAACCAAGACGGAAGCGGCACCGATGCCAGTCTCCTCGCCCATGGGCCTCGGAGTTGCGCCGCCGCTCGGCATCGCTCCGCCATTGGGCATGGCATCCCCGCTCGGTGGCGGCTACACGGCCTCGGCCGAGCCGCTCCACTCCGGCGGCAAGAGCAAAACCGGGCTCTATATCGGCGGCGCGTTGGTGCTCTGCGCGGTGCTCGTCAGTGGGGCGATCATGCTCAAGCCACCGCCACCGCCTCCGCCTCCGCCTCCGCCGGTAGTAGTGGCGCCGCCGGCGCCCGTTCCGACGCAAGCGGCCGCGCCGGTGATCACCGCAACGCCCCCAGCAACCGGCACGGCGGAAGAGCCCGCGCCGAGCGCCAAGCCTGGCGCGACAGCCCACAAGCCCGTCGGCGGTGGCGGCGGTTTCGTCGCCGCGAAGAAGTCGGGCGGCGGAGCAGCTACACCAGACGCGCCCGCGGCGGCCGCGCCGAAGCCCGCGGCGAAGCACGGCACGTGCGGCTGCGCGCCGAGCGATTTGATGTGCAACATGCAATGCAGCGCTAAGTGAGCTGACGGCGCGGCGCGCCTCTGGCGTGCCGCGCGCTGCTCTCGCTTCGGACGCAAAACGCCGAGCGTGCTCCTAAGTCGTTCGTCGTGCTGCCGGCACCCGAGGTCGGGCGGCAGTGATGCGATCAGTCACACAACCACTTGTCGCTCACGCACGCGCAGCCTGTCTTGTTGGGGTAGGTGCAGGCGCCGGTACCAGCGCATGTGCCGCCAACCTTCGGCTTCTGCTGCGGGCACGTGGTGCCGCTGTTGTCGCCGCCCCCCGCACCTCCTGCGCTCATACCGCCAGCGCCGGCGATGCCGCTTGCGCCGCCGCCCCCCAGCATGCCGCTCGGGCACTGCCACTTCTTGCTCGGACCGCAGGCGCAGCCGCCGCCCATGTACGGGCAGAGGACGTTTTGCGTGCAGTCAGCACCAACCGTCGGCCTGTCCGTCGGACAAGCGGTAGTGCATGTCCAACGACCCTCCGCCGCGCCGCCGCCTCCGGCTCCGCCGCCACCTCCGGCTCCGCCGCCACCTCCGGCTCCACCGCCACCTCCGGCTCCGCCGTTGTTGCCCGGGCCGCGACCCGCGACCGCGCAACGGCAGCTTTCGTCTCCGTACTTACAGCGTTCCATGATCGTGGCGAGCGGCGTGCAGATCGCGCTCTCGGCGAGGTTCAGCATCGGGCAATCCGTCGGATTGGTCGCCGCCGCGCCGCCACTTGCCGTCGCGCCGCCACTGGCTGCGCCAGCGCGACTGACGCCGCCTCGGCCGGCCGCTTCGCCACCGCTTGCAGGCGCGCCAGCTTGGTCCATCGTGTCGCCCCCCGAAGACGTGGTGTCGCCAGCAACTGAATTTCCGCCGGCTGTGGCGTTGCCCGAACCCGCGGTGCTCGAGCTGTCACCCGCGGCGGCGTTCCTGCTGCCGGCGGTCCCCTCAGAGGTGTCGCCGCCCGAACCACCGCACGAAGCGTTGAGTACCAAGCCGGCGATGAGCACTAGGCCAAAACCGCATTTCAGGGCCTTCATTGAAATCCTCCTCGGGGTCACGCAGGGCGGGACCTAAGCTTCGGGGTGTTCGAGGCGGCAGTAGCCAGGACCCTCGAGGACAGGCAGTTTCAGTGCTTACTGAGCCGGCGTCGAGCTGAGAGCGAGCGTGCGTGCTTCGTCACGCGCAAACCCTTGCGGATGAAGCGCCAAGTAGCGACGCGCCTCGGCAACCGCAGCTGCCACGCGACCGAGCCGCTTTTCGGCGCGGAAAAGCTGCACTTCCGCTTCCTCGTAACTCGGGTAGCGCGCCACCAAGTGGCCAAAAAGCTCCGCCGCTCGTGGGTCGTCCCCGCGATTGCGTGCGTCGATCGCGTCTTGGAAGAGACGACTCTCGTCGGCCAACGCGCTTGCCTTGGCCTCGGCGACGGTGGGCTCACGGTGCAACGCGTGCGCGGCATCATGCAACGCCGCAGAGTCCTCGGCGCTCGGCGCGACTGCGGCGCTCGGCGCGACGGCGGCGCTCGGCGTGTTCGCAGCAGCGACCGGCGCGCTCACCGGCTGCGTATCGGAGGACCAATGCTGCCCGGGCCCAAGCAGCGCAACCTGCACGCCGTTGGACAAGATCCACACCGACCCGCGCGTCACGCTGACTTCTGTCACGGTGTGATCGGTGCGCGAGACGCCAACCGCAAACACGGTGCCGTGCACGACGACCTCCGCGTTCGGCGTCTCGACCACGACGCTGCGCAGAATGCTCGAGTCCTTGTCGACCGATACGTCCACGCGGCCGAGCGTCAAGCGATAGCGCTCTTCGACGTTGGTTGCTTGCGGCACCGTGAGCTTGGTGGCCGGAGAGATGCGAAGCACGCTCTTCTTCGAGCGAATCTCGGCTTGCGCGTCGGGCGCGGTTTCGATCTCGCCGAGCGTGCGTAGCGAAAGCTCCGAGCCATGCGAAAGCACGCGGCTCTCCCCGGCCTCGGTCACGACGACCGCGCCGTGCACCTCCGCGACGACGGCAGAGGCCAGCGCGTTATCGCCGGCCGGACGATGCAGGCGAACCGCAGCGCCGATGCCGAGCACGAGCGTCGCGGCCAAGCTTAGCCCCAAAACCAAGCGAGTTCGCAGCGCTCGACGCTTGCGATCCGCGTTGTCACGAATCGCGCGGGACAGCGCACCGACCACCTGCTCGCGACGCTGATCGGCGCGCACGGGCTCGTCTACCGGCACGACTTGGCTACCCAGACGCCGCAAAATGTCATCGGGCTGCGAGGGGAAGCGACGTTCGCTCATAGCTGCTCCGACTTCCCGCGTGGCGCCGCGCGATCCAAACGGCGGAACAGCTCGCGACGCCCGCGCACCAAGCGCGACTGCGCGGCAGACACGCTGACCTGCGTCATCAGCGCGATCTCCGCCAGCTCGTGACCCAAGACATCGTGGAGGAATACGGCCTCCGCGTGGCTGGACTTCATCTCGGAAAGCTGAATTCGGAGGCGCTCGAGCTCGGCGCGAGCCGAGGCCTCGCCTTCGACGTCGATACCGGAGCGCGCCGGCTCGACGTCGACACCGACCTCGCGATCCAGGACGCGACGCTCACGACGCCGTGAGCGCAGAGCATTGAAGCCGACGTGACTGGCGATGCTCGAGGCCCAGGTGCGCAGACTGCAGGCGCGCGCGTACGAGCGCCGCGACAACGTGACTACGATTTGCTCGAACGCGGCTTGCACCAAATCGTCGTGGTCCACTTCGCGGCGACCGAACACGCGGTACAGCGTGTGGTCGACCACGCCGACCAAACGCTGATAGATGACGGACGCGACCTGATGATCGCCGCGTTGCACTGCGTCGATTAGCTCCTCGTCCGACGGCTCGCGTTGGCCGCTGCGATCGGGGCTCGCCGCTGGCTGCGCGAGAACGCGCAGTTTGGGCTCGGGTCGGGTTCGTGAGCTGGCAGACACCTTGGTATAGATAGTACCTGAGATACGAATCACCAGGCGAAGTGCTCGAAACCCGCGGAAAACGTGGTACGTTTATGTGCGATGCGGAAAGCTCGCGCTTTTGCTGCCGGTAGGGTTCTACGCGCTGTTGCGCTGGGGGCAGCCTTATGCGCCGCAGCGGTAGCCCCGGGCTGCACCCGAGAAAGTTTCAATTTGTTACCCGTCGACGCCGCTGGCGCAACCAGCGCGGGCGGCGCAACCAGCGCGGGCGGCGCGACCAGCGCGGGCACCACAAACTCCGCCGGTGGCGGCGCGTCTGGCGCCAACGACGCCGACGCAGGCCCGGGTAGAGGCGGCTTCCACGGGTTTGGCGGCTTCCACGGTGGGGCTGGCAGCAGCACGACGCAACCCGGCGGCGGCGGCAACCAAGAGCCGTGCCTTGCCGGTGACCAATGCGTTGACGGTGGGCTCAACTGCCCGCCAACCGTGGGCTCCTGTAAGCGCTGTACGAGCAAGAACGACTGCGACAGTGACGCGCCCTTCTGCGACGTCCAAGACGGGCGTTGTGCCGAGTGCCTGCATAACGAGGACTGCCCTACGGGTTACATCTGTCATCAGCTGACCTTGCGCTGCATGCACCATTGCGACGTGAGCTCGGACTGCGTGTTCGACCGCGACAAACCGCAATGCGATCCGTTCCACGCCTGCGTGAGCTGCAACGACCGGACCGACTGTCAACAAATCACAGGCCGCACCGGCGACGTCTGCGTGTTCGGGAGCTGCGCGGATTGCTACGACAACACGCAGTGTCCGCCACAGCGGCCGTACTGTGTCGGCCTGGTCTGCCAAACCAAGCGCTGATTCTTTAGCGCCTAGCGCAGCCGCACTCGTATGCCGAAACTGCCTAGGTAGCGGAAGGTTGCCGCGCTACCGATACCATGGCCTTCCACGAGCACATCGGTCTTGGCCGATAAGCCCGTAGCACTCACGCCAGCTGTCAGAAACAGGTCGGGCACCACCTGGACGCGCCCGCCAAGCTCGCCCTGAGCGCCGAAGATCCAGCGGACTTGCTCGGCGGAACGACCGTCGACTGAGCTCACGCTGACATCGAACTCCTCCGCGAGCGCCTGCGCGCGCAGCTCCAGGCCGCTGCTGCCTAGTGCGCCGAGGAGCCCAATGCCCGCTCCCCCGGAGACGTCGACCCAACGCGGGGACGCGCCCCACTGATCGCTGGTGACACGCGTGGCAGCGCTGCCGCCAAACGTGAAGAACACGGGCACCCGTTGCAAGCCAACGTCCGCGTACAGCGCGCTGCCGATGCGCCATGGGCCGCGATCGAGCCCGGGGCCAAAGATTCCGGCCGCTCCCACAAACAATTGGGGCGATGGCTGAGGCTTTTTTTTTGTTTGTTTGGACACGCTGGACGGAGCAGGCAGCGCCATGACCGCGGCCATCGGCGGCTCCGTCGCCTTCTCTGGCGCAGCGACGGGCGGCGGCGCGGGAGGCAAAGTGCTCTCGGCCAAAGTGCCGATCGCAAAGCCGATGGCACGCCAGCGGTCCAGCTGCTGATCCACGGCCAAAAACGCAAAATCCTTGGTGTGCCAACTGTCGTGATCGCCTTGCCGCACGCCCACTTCGACGCGCAGCTTGTCCTCGCTCTGTTGCGAGACGATCGCCACGGCCGCCGGTTGTTCATCGCTGGCATTCTTGGTCAGTACACACTCGGCTTCGCGAGCGGTCCGCGTACACGAAGACACGAGCACCGCCAGCGCGTCGTCCGAGACGTTGGGCGCCGCTATCTCGATTACAATCAATGCCGCGGTCACAGCGCCCCGCTTACTCGAAATCCGTGGCAGGTTCGAGCAGCGAGAGCGCCCCGTGAGGCGCCGCGACCTCGAACAATTGACCGCGCCGGTCCGACACGCCGAGCCGCACCAAGCCGTCGGCGCGCAGCAGCGCAAACGGCTGCAGCGGCCGCGGCACGTCATCGCCCGCCGGGATGACGGCGATCACGCTGGCGTCCGTGCCTTCGGGCTCGGTTTGCGGGCGAGCTTCGCACTCTGCAGCCACTGCGCTGCTCGGATCGCGATCTCTAGCGCGTACCAGCGCCAGCGCGTCCGCGTTTCCGCGCGGCACGTCGCGCACCAGCGCGGCCGCCGATTGGCGCACGAAATCCACGCGATCTCGGCTGAGCGCGGCCAGCTCCTCGCCGTGCTCACAGCGCTCGCCGGTCAAGCGCAGTGAGCGCAGAGCGAGGGCGCGCAGCACGGGAGCCGCGCTCGCCAACTGAGGGCAGGCTAACCTTGCAATCTTTCCGTGCGTGCGTCGCGCGATGCGCGCGAGCGACTGCACGGCGTTGCCGGCAACATTGATGTCGCTGTCTTTCAACGACGCTTCCAGAGCCGCCTGATCCGAGGCGATGCCGACTTCACCGAGCGACCACGCGGCATTGGCCCGCACCGAGGGGTGCGAGTCGCCGAGTAACGGTATGAGCCGTGCGCGCTCCGCCGGGTGCGCCGCGAGCGCTTCCGCAAACTTCGCGCGATCGGCGGGCAGTGACGAGGCGGCGCTGAGCCGTGCCAAGCGCGCGCTTGCGTCCGGGATCGGCATGCGGCCGAGCAGCTCGATCAGCGCGTCGCGCTCGCCACCCTGCGCGGCGCGCAGCATGGTTTCCAGGCGTTCCGCGACAGCAGGGTCCTGCTCAGCCGAGACCGTTCCGCCGAGCGCGAGCGTCAGAAACGGCCGCTCCCCAACGCTCGCATGCGCCATGCGATCCAGCATGGGCAAAGCGCGCCCCGTGAGCGGCAGTCGTCCGAGCGCCAGCGCCGCGGAAAGCCGAACCGCGCCGGAATCGTCGTCTAGAGCGTGCAGTAGAACTGGGACCTGGCCTGCTTCGCCTAAGAACCCGAGCGCCGACAAGGCATGACCGCGCACGACGACGTCGTCTCCCACGCTAGCGTAGGGCAACAAGATCAGCGCCGCGCGGGGCGAGCCGGTCTGGCCGAGCAAATCCAACAGCTCGAGCTGCTCGGCTTGCTCGCGATTGGCCATGGACAGCGCGTGAGCGATGGGCTCGACGGCGCGACCGTCTGCGTGTCGCGGATCGAGCAAGGCTTTGGCGGAGCGGCGCGCGGCGCGCCGCACGAGCACGTCCGGATCCGAAACATACTCGAGCACGGTCGACAGTGAGTCCGGAGCGCGCAGCTCAGACAACGCCAAGAGCGCAGGCAACGCGGGCAACGCACCGCGACGGAGAGCGCCCCCGATAGCCACAGCGCCCGCCACGGAGCGCGTTTGTCCGACCGCCAGCGCACAACCGCCCAAGCGTTCGGGGTCGGACTCGGCGTTCAGGCACGCGGTCAAAGCAGGCAGCGCGAACGCGCCCGAGCGCCCGAGCGCGGACACGGCCTCCGTGCGAGCATTCCCGGGACGATCGCTGGCTAACTCGTCGAGCAAGGCCTTTGTCGCGGCAGGAGCGGCGATATGCGACAGCGCGTCGAGCGCTGCCGAATGCACGATGTCCGAGCCGCCTTGCAACGAGGACACGATGCTCGGCACCGCACCAGGATCTGCAATCCTAGCCAGCGCGCGGAGCGCGGCGACGCGCACACCGTCGTCCGCGTCGTGCAGCGAGAGCACCAGCGCGCTGACCGCGCGCGCGTCGGCGAGCTGCGCCAAGGCCTCCGCCACCGCCTGGCGCACGATCGGGCGCGCGTCTTGAATCTTGCCGATCAATGGCACGACGGCGCGCGGGTCGGCGAGGTCGCCTAGCGAAAGCGCGACGTCGCGTCGCACCTCCGGCGCGGAATCGTCAAGGTGCCCGAGCAGAGCCAGCGCGGCTTCCGGCGCTGCCGACTTGCCCAGCGCGAGCGCTGCAGCGCTGCGCACCCCGGGCTCGGTATCCCCGAGCGCGCGACCGAGCGATGGCACCGCGCGCAGGCTCGGGCTGTCACTGAGCGCCTCGGCCGCGGCCAAGCGCAAGCGACGTTCGCCGTCCGTCAGCCACGGCACGAGACGATCCCCCAGACCGGGAAGGCCAAGGCTCAAGCATGCGTCGAGCGCGGAGAGCCGGACGTCGATGTCGGCGTCATCGAGCGCAAGGCTCGCTAGCCGAGTACCACTACCGGACGGCAAATCGCGCAGCGACTGCGCGGCACGCCGCCGCACGTCCACGTCCTGGCTATGCAAATCGCGTTCGACGCGCAGTACGCTGCTCGGCCACAGCACTGCCTGCGCCGGCAAGCTCGCGGTGAGCAAGAGTCCGATCAGCGCGAAGGTCGAAGGGCGCACGCCCGTTCAACATAGCATCGCTCAGACGCCGCTCGCTATCTCCGCGAGTGCACGCGCGGAGGCCAGGCGCTGCTCGGGCCGCAAGTAGCCGTAGAACCCCGCATTGAGCAAGACCAGCCGAAATAGCAGGTAATACTCGGTCACATTCAGGCCGATGGACAGCGCGAGCCCGAATACCAGTGAGCCGAAGCCATAGTAGTTACGCCACACGCGCATCACCTTGCCCGCATGCTTCCTGTAGATGGCCGCGTTTCGCTCGCTGAAACCCGGGAACTCGACCAACAAGCGCCGCGCGTGGGGATCGAACTTGTCGGCGTAGTCCTTCTGGCTCCGCATATAGAAGAAATAGATCCCCCAAGCCAGCTTGAGCCCAAACGACATCTGCGCACGCTGCTCGTGAAAACGCCGCTCCGCGACCTCCAGATCTTCGCCTTCACGGTAGCTCGGGTGGGTCATGCGCAAGAACACGTTCTTGAACTGGTCGTACATCGTGGTGTGGAACGACCCGGTGACAATCGTCGTCACGGTCAGCACGGAAGCCACGACGAACACCCATGCAGGGTCGTGATATTTGCGCATCACGAGCCACGCGCCGCCGCCTACGACCACCGTCGACACCACCAAATCAGCCACGCCGTCGAGCATTCGCCCGAACGCGGACGAGGTCTTGCGCAAACGCGCCAATTGCCCGTCGCAGCAATCGAGCACTGCCGAGCTGAAAATCAGAATTCCGGCGAGCGGCAAGTGCCAGCTGAAGCTCGCAAAAATGGCCGCGCCCGCAGCCAAGCCCAAGATGATCGAACCGACGGTCACGAGGTTGGGCGACACCGGCGTCGGCATCAGAATCCGAGCCAGCACATATGCCGGAGGCCGATGCACCCAAACGTCAATCGGCTCTTCGACCTCTAGCGGCTTTAGGCTCCGAAAGTATGCGTCCCAAAAGCGCTCAGTCACTGACACCTCACTTAGCACCGCAGATGGTCAGGAGATTTTTTTGATGGTCACGCGGGCAGGCGCGCGGCGTCATAGCCTCCGGCAGGACCGGCCCCTTAAGGGACGCCGACAGGACACCCGCCGGCCAAGTTCTGCGTTTTGGCGAACGCGCCCCGTGACACCCGACTCGCTTTGAGACACCCGACTCGCGTGAAGGGATGAAGGGGTGAAGCCAAAACCAGAAATCGGCGGGCGTCGCTGCTGCTTAAGATACCGCCGACGGGCTCTCCGCTCACTCGGCGTCGCTGGCGCCTGAAACCGCAACGTACGCGCGAGGCGCCTCGCGGCGCGAGCGACCACCGAGCACGCGCTCGAAAGCCGCCACGCAGCGCAAGTTCTGTTCGCGCGTGCCGACCGTAACGCGCACATAGCTGCGTTTGGCGTGATGTACCGACAACGAACGGATCAGCACGCCGTCCTTGAGCATCGACTCGACGATGCGCTCGGCGCTCTGACCTGTCGCGGACACGTCGATCAAGACGAAGTTGCCCTCGCTGGGCACCGGCAGCAGGCCGTCGATGCGGACCAGCTTGTCCGTGAGCTCTTGACGAGCCAGACGCAGCTCCGACATGCGCGCGTCGAACTCGGCTGCGTCGTCTAGCGCGGCGCTGGCGGCCGCGAGCGTGATCGCCGGGATGTTCCACGGCACCTTCACGCGCGACAACAGCCGCACCACCGACGGGTGCGCGAGCGCGTAGCCGAGGCGGATCCCAGCCAGGCCGAAGGCCTTCGAGAACGTGCGCAGCACGATCGCATTCGGGAACTCCTCGAGCAAGCGGGTGAAGGACTCACCCTCGCTGAACTCGTGATACGCCTCGTCGATCACTGTCGGCAGACCGAGCCGCAGCAGACGCCGCAGATCAGACTCCGAGATACGGCCACCGGTGGGATTGTTCGGAGTGCACAGGAACATGACCTTGGTGCGCTCGGTAACGCCGCGGATCAGACCATTGAGGTCGTGATCGTGGTCTTCGGTCATGGGCACGAGCACCGGAATACCGCCCACGGTGCGCGTGCGCGCCTCGTACATGCTGAACGTCGGGACGCTGAGCAGCACTTCTTCACCTGGACCAACGAAGGTGCGGATCACCAGATCGATCAGCTCAGTGGAACCCGCGCCCAAGATCACGCTGCCCTCCACTTGGTTGTCGCGACGAGCGAGCTTCTGCTTCAACGCGGGCGCGCCGCCCGGATAGAAGTTGCCGCGCGTGGCCGCTTCCACGATCGCGTTGATCACACGCGGGCTGGGCGTATACGGGCTTTCGTTCGACATCATGCGCAGAACGTCGTTCTGCTCGGCGACGGCGAAGTGGTCCTCGTTGTACGGCTTGGCCGCACGCACCCAGCTCGGCGCGTAAAACTCGATCGTTTCCGGATCGATAATCGGCGGCTGACCGCTGCCGGGCTCGTCGCCCAGAGTGTCGCCGAAGACGCGCAGCATGGCTTCCGCGCAGGCCAACGCTTGCGGCGTGTCCACGTCCACCCAACGCACGTCTCCCACGTCCGTAGCCAAGAAACGGCCGCGACGGCTGAGCGCCTGTACGCCATCGCTGAGCGAGCAGTCACCGGTGCTGGCTTCGACCGCGGCAAGCTCCGCGATCAACGCGGGGCCAATGCGGAACACGCCCGTGTCGAGCGCGTCGTAGCTTTCGAGCTCTTTGCCGATGCGCTTGATCTTGCCGTTCTCCACGCCGACCTTGGTGGCGTCGTCGAGATCGAAGCAGCGCTCGATGTCGTAGTCGACAGCCAGCGCGCACGAGCCCTCCGGCACGTCCGCTGCCAGCAAACGCCGCACGAGCTCGGGCGAATACAAGTGATCGGACATCGTGAGCAAGCACTCGCGGTCGACGAACGCGGAAGCCGCCAGCAAACTCACGCCGTTCTTCTTGTCGAAGTGCTGATTGTCGACGAACGACAATTTGAGGCCGAGGCCCTTCTCAGCCCTCAAGGCCGACCGAACTGCCTCACCTTGGAAGCCGGTGATGACCACCGCCTCCTGGATGCCGGCGCTGCGCAGGGTCCGGAGGACGCGCACGACCAGCGGCACACCTCCCACTACACGTAGGGGCTTGGGGAGCACATCGGCTCCCTCGCTCAACCGGGATCCAGTTCCCGCCGCTAGTACGATGGCCCGCGTTACGCGTCGCTCGGTCATTCTCGAAGGCTCACTTTCGTCACCCGGAGGTCTCCAGGTTGAAGCATCTATGGGCCTTAGCATGCGCCGTGACAAGTGGGCAAAGCATATTGGATTCGATAACTTAGACCCCCTGTGAGGTGTCTTCGGCCGGACACAGTGTTGTAAAATCACCACACTGCTGTCCCCGACCAGCGTCACTGGTTAGACCACGGGAAAACCAGCTATTCCCGCAACTTATCGACACGAATGCAGGAAATCTCGCGTTTCGGGGGGATTTCTCGATTTCGGCGCGCCGCGTCAGAGCGTTCGCACTGGTGCTCTGTTCGCGACACTTGGATCAGGCCTCGCCGCGAACCAGCTGCCGGGCACGTTCGAGGTCGGCAAAGTCGTCGACCTCCGTCCAGGGCAGGTCGGAAACGGGAACGGCGTCGGCCCGGAGGCTGCCTTCGGCAATCAATCGCGAATACACGTCCTCGTAATAGAGGTTCCGTTCGCCGGCGCCGATGGCCGCGTCGAGCGCGTCGAACAGCGTTGCTGAAGCGCGGGCCGCGATTCGCTCGATTCCAATGCTCTCACCTGCGCTTTTTGTGAGCTCGATGCCTTTGCCAAAAGCATTGATGCTCACTCCGGAAACAGTGACTTTCATCGCTTCGGCATCGAGCATACGGCCCGCGTCCACCGCAACGGCGAGCTCCACGGACGATTCATCCAGGCGCTCCAGCACTTGACGCTGGAAGACCACGTCCCCATCCAGCTTGAAGAAACTGTCGGAG
>DATCFJ010000746.1:0-11570 GCA_036509605.1 Polyangiaceae bacterium
GGCCGCGAATCCGTCTTCGGTACGCACCTTGCTAAGGGTCAGCCCGCGAACGAAGGACTCTCCGATGAGCAATGGCCCCCTCGATCACCACGCCGCCGCCACCGACGAAGATTTCGTAGCCCAGCTCCAATCCCGCTTGGGCTTGGTGGATGAAGCCGCAGCCGTGTCGACATTGGGCGACTGGCTCTCGATCTACGAAGCCGGACCCGTAGCGCTAGCGCATGCCAGGAGGCTTCCAAAGCCCCACCGACACGCAGCCTAGCCGCGTGCGAATATTTCAAACACATCTAGGTCCCGACCGCGAGCACGGCGCATGCAAGAACCTCAGTCGTTTCGACAGATGATCGACGGCGTCGAGCTACACTGGTCCGAGCGCGGAGCGGGCAGCAACGTCGTGATCTTGCACGGGCTGTCGGACTCCGAGCGCAGCTGGTGGCCCGTGATGGCCGAACTCGGACAGCGCCACCGCGTCTTCGGTTTGGATCTGCCCGGCTGTGGGCTTTCGGGGCGCCCGGACGCGAGCTACGGGCTCGATTGGCAGACTCGCATGGTAGCCGCCTGGCTCGATCGCGTTGGCATCACTTCCTGTGACGTCGTCGGGCACTCATACGGCGGAGGGATTGCCATGTGGCTGCTGCTCTACCGGGCTGCCGTGATTCGTCGGCTGGCGCTCGTGGCCCCCGGTGGTTTGGGGCGCGAAGTCGCGCTCGAGCTTCGCCTGGCATCGCTGCCTTTCTTCACGGAGCGCTATGGACAGCCTTGGATGGGGGCCGTCACTCGGCTGCTGCTGTTTCTGAACGGTCATTCTCTGTCGACCGAAGCTCGCGCGGAGCTTCTTCGATTCAACACGTCACCCGGAACAGCGCGCGCCTTCGCACGCACCGTTCGAGACGTGATCGGCTGGCGCGGTCAAACACGGCAGTTTCTAGAGCGCGCCGCAGACGTACGAGAGCTGCCGGTCATTGCGCTGTTTTGGGGAGAGAACGACCGAATCATCCCCATCCGGCAGGGCGAAGAACTCGCCGCCAGCCTCGAGAATTGCGCTCTTCGGCGTTTTCCCGGAGCCGGGCACTTCCTGCACTGGGAGCAGCCTCGCGAGCTCGCGGGTGCGCTGCTCGAATACTTGGGAGTGCCAAACATCGCACGGTCCAAGCTACGCGGTGCTCCGGCGCCATCAAAGCCGCAATACACGCGGCACCGCCAGCCGAAACGACTCGAGACTTTCGGCGCGATGCCACGGGCAAAGGATCCCTGAGAATCCGCCCGTTGTGAGCCATGCGCCTGGCGGGTACGCCACTTGCAGTTCAAGTCAGACATGGACGGCCAACTTACAGCGGAGTTCGAGGGTTTTCGCGCGGTGGCCGAAGCACGCAGGTCGGCGCGCTCATTCTTGCCCGAGCCGTTCCCGAGTCCGTGCTCGCTGCGTGCTTCGACGTCGCGATCCGCGCGCCGAGCTCGCACAACCTGGAAATCTGGCGCTTCCTCGACGTGCGAACGCCCGAGACTCGCGCTGCGCTCAATCACCTGTGCCTCGATCAGCCGCAGGCCCAGCAGGCCGCGAATCTCATCGTCGCCGTCGCGCGCCCCGATCTCTGGCGGCTCGGCGCCAAGCGCATGCTCGCGCGACTTCAGGCCGACGCGCGCGAGGGAACTGCCGATGCCGATTACCGAGCGTGGCTTCCTCGACTGAAGAAGAAGTACGAGCTCATGGTGCCGCTGCTCTTCGCCGACGGGCCGCTGCACGTGCTTGCTCCGGCTAAAGCCGCACTGCTGTGGGCGATTGGCCAGTTCCGCCCGATGATGCGCGGCCCATTTGGCAGATCCGAACAGCAAATGTGGGCGATCAAGACGACTGCCCTGGCGTGCGAGAACTTCATGCTCGCGCTGGCGGCCGCAGGGTACGACAGTTGTCCGCTCGAGGGGTTCGACGAGCCGAAGGTCAAACGCCTCTTCGCGCTGCCTGACGAAGCGCGCGTGGTGATGGTGATCGCAGCGGGCCGCCGGGGCCCCCAGGCGCTCATTCCCCAGGTTCGTCACGAGCGTGCGTTCTACGTCGAGCGCGTGTGAGGCCGCACGCAGCCGCCACGGTGCAAGCTAAGCCCCGGGGACGCTCGACGGCGAATGCTTTGCATCAGCCAACATGCGCAAGTGGCAGACGCCGAGGGTTTCGGAATCCAAGGCACCCTGGCGCTTGTGCAATCGTTCCAGCAGTTGCGCCTGCGGATTCCCAATTGAAATAACGAGGCGACCCCCAAGATCGAGTTGATGAACCAGCTCGAGCGGCACGTGTGACGCCGCTGCTCCGACCAGGATAGCCTGATAGGGCTCGAGAAGTGCGCGGTTCCCGTGCCGCATTGGCTTCGTTCGACACTCGAGCCGCGCGAGCTGCGACGTGATCAGCTTGGACGTCGGTTCGAGGTTGCGGAGTCGTTGTTCGACGACGGCCCGCCATTCAGGCTGCCCTTCCACGAGGTAGATGAAGCAACAGGCGTCGAGATAGATGTCAGCCACGACCAGACCAGCCCGCGCGATCCTCGGCGAGTTGGTGATCGATATCGCCTTTGCTACGGGTGCCGACCGGCATACTGGCGATCACTTCCAGCACGCCGCAGTCAGGATTTCCTTGAAGCTTTGCGATGGGAGCGCTCGCGAGACCGTGGTGGTGATGTTTGGGTTCACGAACGTTCAGCTGCCGCGCCTTGAACCTTGGGGGCCAAGCTCGTCTATCAATAACGCGCGGATCACGGCTGTTGCTCCGAGTACTGTGAATTTAAGCCTCGAGCTTCAAAGCGGAGATGTTCTGAGGGTTGACGCCAAGTCGATCGACCTACTGAGTCCCGAGAAGAATGGGAATGTCGATCCACTCGACGTCAGCCGTTGACGGATCGTGCGTGGCGAGCGTTGTTGCAGTAGTACGGCAGCACGCGAGACACGCCCGGCCGTATCACGCCGCATCCCGCGGCAGCAGTCCCACGCGGACTACCTCGGCTCCGTCGACACGATCAGCGACGACACGAGAGCCTCGTTCCAGCAGTATTCCGTTCCGTTCGGTACCCTCAGCATCGAACATTGTACCGTAGGGGTTTCTACCGTGGTGCGAGAGTTAGTCAGGGCACGGGCGGGTGACGGGGTCTTCGGTCCGGAGATAGTACTGAACCTTTCGACGGGCCAGGCGTGTGCCCGCCTTGATGACGGCACCCTGCCGCCGCCGGTGACGAATGCATTTTGCGTCTACAGTTCGACCCTCGTCATAGTCGTGTCGCGTGGCGTGCCGAACGCAAGGCTCGAGACCGTTGCGACCGCGCTGCGATTATTCACGGGCCACCTGCGCGCCCCCGTGGTTTTCACGTCGGACGCGCCATCGAACGACGCCGAACGAGCGACGGCGAATCTTGTAGAGCCCTTCGTTCCGAGAGAACTCGCGAGGGCGCTGGCTCACGCTGCTGTCAGCGACCGTGATCAGCGATGCTACCGGCGTCTATTGGCTCATCGCAGTACGCAACGACGAAACGGTCCCGATCTGCATTCCTCAGGTCAATGCAGCGTTCGCTGATACAGTGACCCCCGCCAACAGCATCGGCGGAGACGCAGTCATTATGATACAGGGGCCGATGTATCAGTCGGATTCCGGAGCTCACCCGTGCCTACTGCCAGGCGCCATCGGCATGGGCTGGCAACCAGTGTCCGGACTTGATGCGACGATGCCGAAGATCGTTGAGATCGACTATCAGCCGCGAGGATATCCGTCCCCCGAAGCGACGAAGCTGCCCGACCTTGCTGTCGAGAGTGTCATGATCGCGAACGCCCCGTCGGGCGGCAAGCTTGTCAGCGGCAACGTAGCGAATCACGGAACGAGCACCGCCTCGGGCCCTGAGATCAATGTCTTCGCGGTAGACTCAGAGGGCCGCCCTTTCGATGCCGGGTATGCGAACTCGATGACGGACCTCGCTGCCGGAAGCAGCTGGCCCTTCCAGGTCACGATCCCCACGCCGTTCAACAAGTACGTCGCCTTTCCGGTCTGGGGACAGCAGTAGTGAGGGAGATTCGAGCCGTGGTCTCCGTTGCCGTCAGGTTGCCATGACTCTGCTCCGAAGCGCGGAACCAGACGGGACAGGGTGGAAGCGAACGGGATTCTCTTTCGCTAGTCATTCCAAGGAGATGTCGGCCAAAGTCGCGTTTCGCAAAGGGTTTCTCCTTTGAGCGAAAACGAATTCAATTCCCGGCGCCTCCACAACAATATCAACGGCTTGCGGATCGTTAGGACGATTCGCAAGGCCGTTGAGTGGACTTAGCAACGTAAGCGGCAGCACGGGGAACACCGCGCCGATGACCTCGCCCACCGCCTCGGCGGTGCGGATGTACTTCTGGGTCATGTCGAACGTGGTGTGACCGGCGCGCTGCTGGATCTCGAGCGCGTCGTCGCCGCGGATGGCCATCCACGTCAGACCCGTTCCGCGTAGGTCGTGGGAAGCGGAGGCGCTTGCAGCTGGCGTCGTTGCGGAAGAGCGCGGCGCGCTTCACCTTGGCGGCTTCGAGGTGCTTGCGGAGATCGGCCGCCCACCACTTTTGTTGGCGCATAGTGACCACCGGCCCGACGCCGCTGGACTCGGCGTGCATGGCGCTTAGGAGCGGCATCAGGTTCGGCTCGACGGCGAAGCGGCGGATGCCTTGCCAGTCTTGGTTTGCTTGATTTCGCCGGTCTCGCGGTGCCAGGAGACGCGGACGGGGACGATGCCGCGTTCGATGTCGACTTCTGTCCACTGCAGCGCCTTCAGTTCGCCAGCGCGCACGAAGAGGTACACCGCGAGCGCGTAGAGACGGCGCGCCTCGAGCGGCACGCGCTCGCATGAGAGCAGCTGCAGGAACTCGTCCGGGTAGAGCCATTGCAGCTCTTTCGCGTCGTCGATGTCCGGCGGCGCGATGCCAACGCACGGATTGTCGGAGCGCACGCGCAGCTTCTTCGGTTTGTCCTTCTTCCATTGACCGGCTGCGGCTTTCGCCGCCGTGGTGAAGACTGACGCCGCCGCCGTCTCCGTTCAAGGCGGAGTGATGCCCCGCACGCCGCCTTCGCCCGACGAGCTCTGTGAGGCGATCTCCGCCAAGAGGCGTGGCGGTCCGTGAGGGCGCTTCGTCGCGAGCTTTCTTTGGGTGCGTGGCTGGTGGGCATCGGTGGCGAAAGGCGCTCTGATGTGACGTAGATCGGCTAGCGCGTCCTCGCGCAACGACCGCCGACGCCGCCGCTGCGGATCGACGGGACGTTGCTGCGGTCGGAGGAGAGCAGGTCCGACGCAAAGCCGTCGAAGCCGCCACCCCGGAGCACCCGTTCGGAGGAAACTGTCGTGTAGGCGCAATTATTGCAGGGATTTGTATAGCTAGCGTACCAATCCTGCACCCACTCCCAGACGTTGCCGGCTAGGTCTGCCTGGCCATAAAGCCCGTCGCCCGCTGGAATCGAACCGACTGGAGCCATGTTGCTGATGCCCACGCAGCCGCTCCCGCTGGGGTAGTAGCAGCCGTACGCCGCTAGGTTCGCGTTCGCGCCGGGGACTGTGCTCCCCCATGGGTATGCCCGCTGCTGTGTGCCTCCGGCGGCCGCGTAGTTCCACTCCGCTTCCGTCGGCAGGCGCCCTCCGTCCCAGATGCAGAACGCTTCCGCCTCGTACCAATTGATGCAGCTCATCGGAAGGGCGTCGTTACCCGCTGTCCACGTCTGATAGGTCGAATCGCAATTGATGTTCGTGGTCAGCGCACCTTGGCTCGCAGGAAGCGACGTGTTCCAAGTAGCATCCCAGCCTGGGTCGCGAGGGTTGTTGGGATTCTTTCCGCTCCCGGCCGCGGGCATGTTTCCCGGGTAGCCGCTCCAGAACTTCCGGAAACGACCCACCGTGATTTCGTACGTGTCCAAGCGAAAGTCGCTCACCGTCGCAGGGGAGCTCGCGTCGTTCCCGCGGTTGAATGTACCGCCTGTTACCACGCCCGACGCGCAGCAGCTCGCGTTCCCGTTCGGGCCGCAGGTTGCGGCGAGCCCAACGCACGAAGGGGGTGGCGGGGGCGCCGGCCCGCAGACATTGCTCGTGTTGCAACTCGGCGTAGCGCCGCTGCAATCCCGGTCAGACAGGCACCCCACGCACTGCGACGTGGTGCCCAAGTCTTTGCACTTCGGTGTCCCTGTGCCGCACGCTGCGCAGCTCGCGCCGCAGCTCGAATCAGCCTTACAAACCGAGCACACGCCCGCTCCGGCGCAGGCCTTGTTACTCTCGCAACCCGTATCCGTGGGCGCGTAACTGCAAGTGCCCGCGCTGCACGTCCCCGTCGCCGAGTAGGTAGTTGCCTTAGCGGAGGTCTTGCAAACCGCCGCTGGCGGCGTGGTGCAGGTCACCCCAGCACAGGGGTCCGGCTTGCAAGCTCCGTTCGCGCACCCGAACGGGCACGTCTTATTCGTCGGCGCATAGCTACAGCTGCCCGCGCTACACGTGCCATTCGAGGCGAAGGTCGTCAGCGTATTGCCATCCGCGCCCGTGCAGGATGCCGCCAGCGGCGAGGTGCAGGTGACCGAAATGCAAGGGTCGGTCGTGCAGGCGCCATTCTGGCAGGTGCATGCCGTTTTATGTGAGACGTAGCTGCACACGCCGTCCGCGCAGCTGCCCGTCTTGTCGTAGCTGTCGAATTCGGCGCCGCCATTGCAGGTATTGCCCTGCGGCGTATTGCAGACCTTCCCCTTACACAAGTCCACCGGCGCAGCACCGCCCGTTCCCACCGGCGCAGCACCGCCCGTTCCCGAGGCGCCACCCGTCGTCACAGCGCTCATGCCGGCGTCCCCCCCAGACCCGCCGTTAGACGATGCTCCGACCACCCCCGCGTCGTTCTCGTCTCCCGCGTGATAGCTCGGCAGCTGGCTGGCCATGACCGTCGGCGTAGGAACGCAATTGCCCGTGCCATCGCAGGTATTGCCATCCCCGCAAGCCGACTGCGCAGTGCCGTCCGTGCCTACCGTCAGCTTGTCAGAGCACACGCCACTCAGCACCACCGTCAAGGTCGCAACGCGGTCCGTTGGGATTTGCGTCACGATCGCGTCCCGCCGGTCCAGCGGTACGTTCTCTTTCCAACCCGTCACGTTAATTTTGACCTGAGCTGTAGCGTCGCCATTCGACACGATCGCCACCGTCGTGGGCAAGCTGGCTTCTTGAGGCACTCGGGCCCTGCGCCGGAACAGGAACTTGTCGGTGCGGTTGTCGCTAACATCGATGTCCAAACTGTCGAACTTTAGTGCGCCGTCGCTCGAGACGATCAGCATCAGGCCGCCACGCGCAGGCCCAGTCTTTCCGCAGCCCCCGACGGCCCCAGCAGTAACCAGACACAAGCCGCCCGCTGCCAGCGTCCGCTGCCAGGCCCGTTCGTACCGCGTACTCATCGCGCGCCCCCGAGAGACAGATAGGCGGTTCCGAACTTGCCCTCGGGATGCGCTCCCGGGCTGTCCTGCGGCTTGAGCAGAAAGTAGCCTCCCACCGCCGCGCCCGCAGCCACAGCGGCGCCACCCGCGACCCAAAGCCAGAGGTTCGAGCCGTGGCTCTCATCCTCAAGCGTGATTTGTAAGCTGCGCGTGCTGCCAGCGAGTAGCTGTACGCGCGACTCGTACGGCTTCTTGTGCGCCCCTGTCACGCGCACCATATGCTCACCAATCGTCACCGGGCCTTCCCAATGCTGCGAGCCCACAACCTTCCCGTCGATCGCGACAATGTCGCGCTCTCCCGAAGTCATGACGCTCAATCGCGCCGGGACGGCTACGCGCTGCGGCGTCGCTTGCAAGGCGAGCTCTGGGACGCTGACGTTCGTGGTCGAGCCTTCGGCCGTCACTTTTACTTTGGTGTCAAACGACGCATGCCCCGGCGCCTTCGCTGTGACCTCATGCGGGCCCGCATCAGCAGGCAAGGCGAGCCCCCACTCTGGCTCGCGCACGACCACGCCGTCCCTCGTGATCTCCAACCCGGCAACGCTCTTCAACGCGGGCGCGACGGTGATCAAAAGCTTCGCCAACCGAGGCGCCAGCGCCGCAGCGCGTTGGCGCGCGACTGCCTCACGCGCTGAATTGCCCAACGCTTTCGCTGAAGTCGCGGCCTCGATGTACGTGCTCCACGCCGAGGCTAGGCGCGCGGTTTGCTCGTAGCAGCTCGCCAGATTGATCAGCGTGCCGCTGCGCGGATCCAGCCGCTCACTTTCTTCGAGCTTCGGACAGGCTTCGGCGACGTGACCGGCTGCCATCAGTTGCTTTGCGTGATCAAACAGCGCCTGCGCTACGGCGCTATCACTCGACTGCGCGTGCGCAGTCGAGGAGGCGAAGGCCAACGCAGCGAACAGCGGAAGCGAATTTCGATACCGAGTTTTCATGGGCTCACTTAGCGATCGTCAAACACGTTTGCGGTCGGGATTGGCGCGGATTTCACGACGGGTGCGGCAGTGACCGGCGCGAGCTGCGCAGCTAGGCGAGCCGTGCTGCGCTGTACCGGCGTGGCCCCGCGAGCCTTGCCGTTCGCCTTGTTCGTTTTCGGCGACAACGAGATCGCTGCAACTTGCGGCGATGCAGTCGGCTGAGTGCTGGGCTGTGCGCTTGGCACGGCGGCGGACGCGGCTTCCGGGATCACGGCAGGCGTCGCAGACTCAACCATCGATGGTACCGCAGGCGCCGCGCTGCTCACTGCTACGATGTCCGGTTTCACGGCCGCCGATCGCGTCAGCGCGAAGGTCGCCCCAGCGCCGACGGCGAGCACAGCCGCGAGACCCAAGCCCCAACGCGCCTTGTTCGCTGAAGAGCTCGGCCTAGTTCGGCCGAACTCTGCAATCGTTTCAGAGCGGTTGTTCGTCTCAGCGCTGACCGCAGCGTTGCCGTTCGACGAAGGCAGCTGCGCGAGTGCGCCAGTCGAAAAACCAGCCGCGCGCGCTAGCCGCTCGATGCGCTCGGCAGACAACCGCGCGTGCGCCGGAGCGAACTTCACCAGCTCAGCCGCGAGCTCTGCGACCGTGGCGTAGCGCTTGCCCGGATCCTTACTCAGGCAGCGCAGCACCATGGCCTCGACCTCCCGCGGCAGGTCGGGGAGGTAGCTACGCAATGGCGTCGGAGGATTCATACTGATCGCCATACACAGCTGCGGGAACGTCTCCGCCTGGAACGGCGGCTTGCCGGTCAGTAGCTCGAAGCAAATCACGCCCAGCGCCCAGATGTCGGTGCGCATGTCGACATCACGGGCCGACATCAACTGTTCGGGAGACATGTACAGCGGCGAGCCCATCACCGCGGCCGTCTTTGTCATCCCTTGGTCGCCGCTGGAGCTCGCGTCGGTCAGCTTGGAGATGCCGAAGTCCAAGACCTTGATGCACGAGGAGCCATCCGCCCGCTCAGTGAGAAAGAGGTTGGGCGGCTTGAGATCGCGGTGCACGATGCCGAGACCGTGTGCCTCCGCGATCGCCTCGCCGGCTTGCAGCAGGTAGTCCGCAACGTCCGTGAGTGGTAGGGGACCGCGTTCGCGCAGTAGTACGTCCAGATCGCGGCCGCGCAGCAGCTCCATCACCATGTACGGCCCGCCGTTCTCCAGCCGCCCTACGTCCGTCACGCGCGCGACGTGCTCGCTCTGGATCTTGACTGCAGCGCGAGCCTCCCGCTCGAAGCGCGCGACTGCCTCTGCACTGCCAAGTGCCTCTGGCAAAAGGAATTTGATGGCTACCGCCTGATCGAGCACGACGTGATGCGCCGCGACGACGACCCCCATGCCGCCGCGCCCGAGCACGCGCTCGATGCGGTACTTACCCGCAATCACCTGACCCCCGCTCACCTCTTCGTGCATCGTAACCGCCACGATTCGCGACGCCGCGGCGCACACGTTGATTGACGCACAAATCCCATGTCCGTGCGCATCCTCGCACGCCCATGGCGCGGAATCACTGGTTCGTGCAAGCCCTGCCTATTTTTGCGCGAAGTTAGCCAACCGAAGTGCTCGAAGTCGTGCCGGGAGTGAGCTGCCCTGGCTACTTCGCTCCTCCGTCCCAGAATCGTTCAGGATTTCACGGGGAGGGATTGATGTTCGGCTGCCCCTCGGAGCAGACAAGTCGCCAGCGCGACGGTGCCGTGGTCGACCCGGGTCGGACGTCAACGCCAGAGCGCCGTTGCCTGTCCTGGCTACCACGCCCATCCGCGCGGCTGCCTCTCCTTGCTGGCTGCTGTGCTCGGCTGCCACCGCGCGGATAGGCGTGATGGCCAGGACAGGAGTCATACCGGGCTCCAACCAGACGTAGGAACCTAGGCGGCTCGCCCGAACGTAATTTTTGCGGAAACGCCGAGCGCACCAAGCACCCGAAGCATCAGATCGGTGGAGATATCCTTGGTGTTCCGATTGAGCACGGCCGTGATGCGCGTTCGCGACGTGCCGGCCAGCGTTGCCACCTGCGCGTGGGTCAGACCGCGCTTCTCGATCACTTGAATGATCTTGGTGTTGAGCGCGCTCCTCACCGCAATCTCGATACCGTCAGCGCGTTCGAGACCGAGAACCTCAGCAAGCTCACCAGCGGTACGCGCGACAACTGCCTTGGCTTTCTTCTTCATCACAGCATCTCCTTGAGGCGCTTTTTGCCGAGGTCGATTTCCCGGTCGGGTGTCTTCTGAGTCTTCTTGGCAAAAGCGTGAAATATCAGAACGGCATCGGCCACCTTCGCGATGTAAAACGCGCGATAGATGCCGGCTGCGTCCCTGATCCTGAGTTCTGCCACACCAGCACCGAGCACTGGCATCGCCCTCGACAGCGGCATTGCCAACGAGTGGCCTAGCTGTAGATCGTGGATGGCCTTCCCGAACGCCCGCCGCACCTCCTCGGGAAACGCGCGGAGAGCATCTCGCGCGGCCGGATGGAACTTGGCGACCTTCACGTCACGAGTGTCCCAGATCTGAGACCTAAAGGCAACGGGCTATCTGCGCTCCAAAGCCAATCGAGGAGCGGAGCAATCAACCGACACTGCCGACGGACTCGGGCACGACCTGTCCTGGCTACTTCGCTCCTCCGGCACAGGATCGTTGAAGATTTCACGCCCGGGCGATCCTCCGGTAATCGATCGGCCAAGAATGTTCTTCGCGTTTCTTGGGAAACGCACAGAACCTAGCGACGATAGTTTTGCCGGATCCCGCGCGGCCCGTCGGGACGCAAGGCATCAACGCAAGTCGGGTCGACGTCCGCATTTGGGTGACATGGAAATGGCGCCAAGTGACACTGGTTAAAAGTGAGCTGCGATCGCGGCAATGTTTGAGCGCGAGCGCAAGTCGGCTTCGATCGCACCGAGGTTTTCGTTGTCGCCAGATTCGCGACACCTGGTGGTCCGGCGCAAGATGATGGACCAGTGAGCAGTGCTCGCGTCACGCACATACCCGGACGGAAACCCGTTGAGGGCGGCACTGCATGATCACTGAGTGTCGGCTAACCACAGCCGTGGTGTGCGTACAGTGATGGAGTAAAGATGAAGCAGCAATCGCTGAGTGAGCTCGCGTCGTGTCTGATCGTTGCGGGTTGCCTCGCATCGGCATGTTCCAGCAG
>DATCFJ010000747.1:0-5815 GCA_036509605.1 Polyangiaceae bacterium
GCCGGTTCACGAGCCCGCCATGGCCGCTCCCCAGCTTAATTTGGGATGCGAGTGGATTTTTTGACAAAAACACCGGCCCCGAAGCATCCCCAAAGGTTCATGGCCACATCGCCGGCAGAAGCGGCCGATCCTGCCGCTATCACTCTGGCCGGCGCAGCGCCGCCCCTTCCCGGTCCGTCGTTCGAGGAGCTTTGCAAAGGTTATTTCGAGTTCGTTTGGAAGTGCGCCCGAGGCTTTGGTGCCAAATCGGACGAGATAGACGATGTCGTGCAGGACGTCTTCCTCGTGGTTCAACGTCGACACGCCGATTTCGAGCAAAATTTGAGGGAAGAAGGGGGTGCGCGCAGCTGGATCTACGCCATCACCCGGCGTGTCGTGAGCTCACAGCGGCGGCGGCGGCGTGAGCACGATGAGCGGTCCGCGCCAGATGTCGACTCGCTCAGATCATCTGAGCGGTCCCCGCTTGCTGCGGCGGAGCACAGCCTCGAGGTTCGCATCCTGTCTACGGTGCTCGATCAGCTCGATGAGCGCAAACGAGAGGTGTTCGTGCTGTCGGAGATTCTGGAAATGAGCGGTCGTGAGATTGCCGCGACGATCGGCGTACCGATGAATACCGTTTACTCGCGCCTTCGCGCAGCACGAGAAGAATTCGACGCGGCGGCTCAACGTCAACGAAAGTTGCTCGAACGCAGGAGGGCGCCATGAATGGGATGAGTCCCGAAGCCAACCAGCTCGTGAACGCTGGTCGGGAGGCGTTTAGCCCTACAGACGCGGATCGAGCACGGCTGATGACGGCCCTAACGGGTACGGCGACGCTCTCGCTCGGAGCGGCGATCGGAGCTCGTGCTCCGCGATCGTTCAAGGGTATTTTCGGCGCGGCCCAAGCTGCTCGCCTGTTGGCTATTGCGCTGCCCGTTGCGGCAGCCGGAGCCTTTTGGTTGCACGCCGGCGGACACTCACCCAGAACCGTGCAACCTGGGCTGCTCGTCCATCCGGCACCCGCCGCGGTGACTGCAAAGGCTGCCGAGCCACCGGTGCCGGTGGTCGAAAAGGCCATGGAGTTGCCAAGCGAGCCGAGCTCACCCGTGTCCGCGGAGCGCAGCGCGCCGTCGGTCGGTGAATCGGCCAAACCTGGCAATGAGATCCGCCGGGAAGTCGCGCTCTTGTCGAAAGCACAGGCAGCCCTTTCCAGAGGGCGCCCACAAGAGGCGCTCGAAGCGCTTGCTGAACATTCGCAGCGTTTTCCTCGGGGGGTGCTCAGCGAGGAGCGAGCAGCGACGCTTGTCCGAACCCTGTGCGCGCTAGGCCGGACGCGGGAGGCCGCGGCGGAGCTGAAGCGCATCGAAACCCTCAATCCGACCTCTGCCTACCTCGCGCCGGCGCGCGAATCGTGCGCCTTCTAATGAGTCCGGTCGATTTGAAGACAATTCTTGGCCCGTGGCCGCACTTACCTAGTGATATGAAGGACGTTCCCGGCGTTTTCCGACGTCACCGCGCTTTTCCAGTCCTGGGGCTAATCGCCCTGTCCTCGCTCGCCTGCACCGGCATTGCGAGCGACAAGATGTCCGCTGGCCCGCCTGGGCAGGCTGGGCAGGCTGGGCAGACTGGGCAGACGGCCGGGGGTGGTGCCGGTTCAACGGTTGCCGGGGGCGGTGCCGGCGGGGAGGGCGTGAGCTTGCTCAACGGCGGGCCAAGGCTGAGGGTGCTCACCCAGACCGAGTACACGAATTCAGTCACGGACTTGCTCGGGGCAATCAGCACGCCGCTCGACCTGCCTCCGGATACGTTCACCAGCGGCTTCTCCGCTATCGGCGCCGGGGTGGTGACGATCAACGCTTCGGCGGTCCCGATGTACGAGACCGCGAGTCGCGCGGCCGCGGCAGAGGTTTTTGCAAACGCTGCCCGCTGGCAGAAGTTCGTCGGCTGTCAGCCGAAGGCCGATCTGAGTGACGCCTGCGTCACCACCTTCGTGCAAACCGCTGGCAAGCACGCCTTCCGGCGTGACCTGACGGATCCGGAGGTTCAGCAGTGGTTGCAGGTAGGCAAAGACATTGCCCAGGCAGCGACCAGCGCGACGCAGGGCTTGATGGCGATCACCACCGGGCTGCTTCAGTCTCCGTATTTCCTCTACCGCGTCGAGACAAACAAGCTCGACGCCAGTAGCGGGCGCCTCAAGTACGACGGCCCGTCGATGGCGACACGCTTGGCGTACCTGCTCACCGGCCACACTCCGAGCGACGCTCTGCTCGCCGCGGCCGCGGCAGGTCAGCTCGACACAGCCGACGGCGTGAAGGCAGCCGCTGCCCCGCTGCTGACCGACACGAGCGCCGTCGCTCGCATGGCGACGTTCTTCAGTGAGTTCTCCGGCGCCCAACTCGTCTCGGTAGTTCAAAAGAGCCCGGACATGTTTCCGAGCTTCAACCCGGCTCTGCAGAGCTCAATGCTGCAGGCGACGCAGCTGTTCATCAAGAACATCGTGCTCGCGCCCGGTGCCGACGTACGCACGTTCTTCGATAGCAATCAAACCTTCGTCGATGCCACCTTGGCTCCAATCTACGGCGTCACTGCTCCGGCCTCGGGTTTCGCGCAGATCACGCTCGGTCCAGAAACGGGTCGCGCCGGCATCCTGGGCCAGGCCGCGGTGATAGCAGGCCACTCGCAGCCCGATCACAATTCGCCCACCCGTCGCGGCGTGTTCCTGTTGGAGACATTTCTCTGCCAGACGCCGCCAAATCCTCCAGCCGGCGTGATCACGACTTTGCCCACCACCGACACCATGACGACGCGTCAAAAGATGGAGCAGCACCGCGCGAGCCCGTCCTGCGCGGCATGTCATGCACTCTTCGATCCGCTTGGGTTCGGGCTAGAGCACTTCGATTCGATCGGGCAATATCGCGCGATGGAAGGCACTCTCACTATCGACGCCACCGGAACGCTCGACGGGATCGCGTTCGACGGCACGTCGCAGATGGGGGCCGCGTTCCGTCAGAGCTCCAGGGCAATGACGTGCATGATGAACAGCTTCTACCGCAACGCGAATGGCGTCCCGGACGCCACAGCGGACTCCAAGCAGATCGACGCCCTCACGCAGGACCTAACTGCGAAGGGCTATGTCTGGCGCGACCTCATTACCGACTTTATCGCTAGCGACGCTTTCCGCTCCGCGCCCGCCACAGCGGGGAATTGATAATCATGAGCCTGCTAAAAAAACTGAAGGTTTCTCGGCGTTTCGCTCTACGGGGCGCGCTCGGTGGCATCGGCGTTGCCATGTGGCTGCCCGTGCTCGACGTCATGTGTAACAACAACGGCACGGCGTTCGCGGCGGGCGACCCCTTGCCGACGTCGTTCGGGATCTGGTTTTGGGGCAACGGCATCCATACGGATTCTTGGACTCCGACGACCACCGGCAGTGGAGATGCGTGGCAGCTCTCGAAAAATTTGCAGTCTTTTGCTGGCGTCAAGAGCGCGATGACGCTGGTGACCGGGCTGGATATGATGGACGCCCAGTTCAAGGGCCATGGCTGGGGCGTGGCGTACGTGCTCGCGGGCGGAGACGGCACCCTCTGTACTCTGACGTCCGATCTAGGCAGCAAGGTACCGTCGTCTCATCACTTCGAGACCTCGGACGCCACGCAGTATCAGCCCACGGTCGACCAGACCATCGCCGATGCCATTCACAAGAACGAGCCGTTCAAGTCGTTCGAAACGGGCATGATCCCCTTCAGCGGCGACGTCGCAATGGGCACGCCAGGCAGCAACCTCGCGCACCGCGGCCCGAATGACTTCCTGCCGCCGAAGCGCGACCCCACGCTCATCTTCAATACCCTGTTCGGCGCGAACCAAGTGACGCCGCCCGCTGGCGGCGCGGGTGGCGGCGGAACGGGTGGCGCAGGCGGAGCCGCCACCGGCGTCCCTTCTGACATTTCATTCAGGATGCGCCGCAGTGTGCTCGACGCTGTCCTGCAAGACGCAGCCCGCTTGAAGATGACGCTGGGTGTGGACGACGCCAGGCGTATCGATTCGCATATGGACGGCATTCGTTCGCTCGAAATGCAGATTCCGGCCGTGGGTGGCGCCATGGGCACCGCCGGCGCTGGCACCAGCACTGGCGGCAGCAGCGGTGGCAGCAGCACCACCACGACCGCATGCAAGACCCCTGCCGCGCCTCCCATGACGCTCGCGGACATGACAGCGAAAAGCAAGGCGATCAACGGCCTGATCGTCAACATGCTGTCTTGTAATCTGACGCGGGTTTACACGCACCTGTGGTCCGGTCCTCGCAGCGACAGCACCTATCCGGTCATCTCCATCCCCGGGGCTCATCACGCCTACACGCACGGCACCGATGCGGCGGAGCCACGGGCGATTGAGCTTTACATCATGCAGCAGTACGCGGACCTGGCGACCCAAATGCAAGCAACGCCCATGGGCGCCGGAACGGTCCTCGACAACACAGTGTGCTATGGCATCAGCGAAGTCGCCGAGCCCAAAAACCACATCATGACGAACTACCACGTCGTGCTGATGGGCCACGCTGGTGGGAAGCTACCCGGTAACCGTCACATCCGCATCCCCGGACGCAAGGTGACCGAGCTGGTGCTCACGCTGCAGCAGGTGATGGGCCTCAATGTGACTAGTTGGGGCAGCTGGGACAAGACGAGCAAGGTCATGTCCGAAATCCTCGCCTGAGCGGCTGGGGAGCCTGAAGTGCGCGCGGCCCGCCTGAGCTGTCCGCGCTGGTTCGGTCGAGCTACGTTGAGTAAAGAGCGGATGGCCGGAGTTTGCGCTGACGCGCGAGAACCGGCAGGCCGCGCTGAAGCGAGAAGTCCCGGCACAGCATAGGACGCCCACGCCGCTCGCCGGAATGGCGCGTGCGGCGGCCTAGGGCTTCGCGATCGCTGGTTTGAGCTCGATGGGATGGCCGAGGCTTCGCCCGCCGATCACGATGAGCTCAAAGTCCGCTTCGGGCACGCGGTCCAGATGCACGATGGAGCGGCGCTCGACGGGTGCCATTGCCGGGAGAGAGCTGCTCGCTCGGATTGCCTGATACGAGCCGCGCGCCGAGCGGCAAGACGAGATTCAGCGCGACGGTCGAGGGGGTTCCGAGAGCCGTTGCGCGCGACCCGCGCAGCCGTACGGCGACCTACCCCCCAGCGTTTCTTAGTCGGTGCTTGAAGCCAATTGCGGCACTCCGAACGCAGCAACGCGGCGCACTGTCCGCCGAAGTCCCACCCATGGCCAAACTGCTGAATCGCTTCGGACGTAGACTCGCCGCGCTGACGGATCTCAAGATCGAGTACCCCGTCGGCAGAGAGGGCACGCGCTTTGAAGCCCGGTTGGTTGCTGGCGCGCTGTACAACCTGGACGCGACGCAACTCAGGTTCTTCGTGATTCTAGACGACCAGGGTGACGACTATCCGGCAATGATCGACCACGTCGGTCCCTCCGAAAGTGATCTCGAGCAGGTTCTGATCCGCGGTGTCGTCGTGGCCGACGGTCGGCGATCCGACAAGCGCTGAGCGCTGAACAGCGCGCTGACGAGTAGCGCTTTGGGTTCTCGGCTTTCTAAGCGTGCTGCGGCGTTTCTGTTCGCGTGAGTGGTGGGCGAAGCGTCTCCGTCGCCTTCGACGGTGCCTAAAGGCTACGTGGGTGTCGTCTTGCCACGCCGCGCGAGCCGACGGCGGGCGCCGATATGGTGCTAATTCGAGCTGGAATCCGGTTGGCGCGGTAATTGCGATGATTGCGATGGTGGGTGCTTGATCGGAAAGAACAGGAGCCGCCGTGTCCAAAAACAGAGCTTTGTCGCCAGTGTTAG
>DATCFJ010000748.1:0-6148 GCA_036509605.1 Polyangiaceae bacterium
CGCAGCAAGCTCGCGATTCGCTTGTTCCAAGATCTCCACGGTTACGCCGAGACGCTTGGCCAGCTCCCTTGAGCTTTCACCGGAAATCGGCGGCCAGCGCCTCTCCTTCAGCAGTCCGAGCAAGCTCTCCCGAAACGTCGGCGGATCAGCGTGTCTCTTTCCCATAGAGCAACAATCGGCGCTCGAACGATCAGGTGTTCGGGCAGCGGCCGATAGTCTAGGTGGGCTTGCGACACGGTCAAGCTTTCGCCAACCGCTTCTCTAGGATGGCAAGGTGGCCAAGATGCGTCGTGCCCATTTGGCTACCTACGCCCATCGGCGCGGTCACGCAGCCGCGCGGTAGTCATCGTGAAGGCCTCCAAGCACCGAAATAGCGACGACACCCGCAGGAGCGGTCCGCCCCTTGCCGCGTGACGCCGACGTGCTTGGTGTTGATGTCCACTACGAAGAACGCAAAGACCGGCCGGAACCAGACGTCGTATGTCTGCAGAAAGTCGCCCGCCCACGCCGTGTGGTTGCGTAGGAAGGCGTGCCAGCTATGCCCCCGCGGCGGCGCCGGATTCCGAAGATCACGCGTGACGGCTGCACCGTGCGCCTCGCGACGTGGATTCCGAGCTTGACTAGCTCGCCACGAATGCGCGCAGGAAGTGCATGAACAACAATGTCGATGGCCGAGCTCGCCAACAAATCACACCCGGAACTCGCGCACTCTGGGCCCGTGGCGCGCTCGGAGCAGCCCGCTACCGAAGCACCGGCGGATGCAAGTCCCGCCGTCGTCGCAGCGGGCGGGAGCCCAAGCCGGACGATTGACCTGACGAGGACGGACCGGACGTAAGGCCCCAACGCCGCCGCGTGGGGCGTTACCGTCGGTTGGCGCTCGGAAAGGCGTCAGGAATCGCTGGCCCGTCGCGCAAGCCGCTCAATCGCACCGATCGCAGCGACCATTCGGAGGCGTGCTGCTGGGTTTGCTGAGTGGACGTGGATGTTCGGCGGTCGAAATCGCGAAGCGCAACCGCCTCCTCGATCCAAGCCAGCACGTCGTAGCCGGTGCCGCGCTCATCGTCGCCGAGATCGTGGTCGAGACTGATCTCGGTGACGCCGCCCGTCTCGAGGAGCGTGATCACTTCATCGGGCCAGCGTGTCGCAACCCAACCCGCGGGCGCCGGGCGACAATCATCAAGAAATACCTTCATCGCTCGGAAGGATTGTACCTCGCGCAGCCCAAGAAGATTCCTCCGTCCGTGCAGAAAGCGTGGTCAAATGCGGCTCCGCTCCAGGCGTTGTGCACCGTCTCCAGCGATGACCTCGAAGGCGGTATCGAGCTCGACAAACAGTTCCCAGCGGTCCAGTGCCAGGTTCGACGCGACGAGGTTGATGACCCTTTCTTCGAGCTCAGCATCGCGGACACCCTTCCACAGCTTGTCGGCGAGTGCCACGACCAGCTCCTCCAACGACACCGGCATTCGCCGCCACCGCGCGTGAGACACGCAGATCCTCGCGAGCTCCGGGCTCACGCCCCTCTCAAGCAGTAAGGCTTCGCCTGCTGGCTCGTGTTCAGCGCCCCCACCGCCGAGCTCGGCCGGGTGGACAATCTTTCCGACATCATGGAGCACGACACCGACGCGAACTAGATCCGCGCGGAGCGGTGAACCCAACAACGCGAGCTTGGCCAGAAGCAGCTCCGCGGCCTCGCCAACCAGCTCGACATGACGGAGAAGGCGCGGAGGCGCGTCGAGGTCGACAAGCAGCTGCCTCGCTGTCTCTACGGATGACGGGGTCAGTGACATCAAGAATCGCGATTCCATCTCGTGGCAGCTGTTCGCTGGATGCGGCGCACTCACTCTTACCCAACCTCCAGCCGAGGTCTTCCTCCAAGTGCACAGGTCCTCGAGCGTTGTGGGTGCCCCACACCAGAGGTCCGGTCGCGACAGCTTCGACACGGGCCAGCCGCTCGACTCGCCGCCGTTCTGAATCAGGAGCGTTCAGTCGCAGACGGTCCCGACCGTCCAATTGGCCCACCAACCATCCCCACCCGGTGCGTAGATGCCCGTATCACGCGGTTGATCAGCCGTCGGCGCGTTTCTGCAGGCCGACGCGGTCTGTCCCTTCTTGCCGCCGAAGTCTCCCGTCTGCGTTGTCCTGGCTGCATTTCGCCAGAAGGTCCTCGACTTGCTCACCCGCACGCGCCCTCGTCCGTCCACGCATTTGCACTGCCGCCGGGCAGGTAGGAAGGGTCCGTGCAGTTACAGGTCGCGGAAGAACAGATGTAATTTTTACCGGCGTAGGAGCGCGCGTCGCCCATTTGAAAGTCAGCGCACTGATCCAATTCCTTCTCAAGCGACTCCCAGCAACTCATCCCGTCTGCCGCAATGGACCAACGAATCGGGTCGCCTGACGACGAGAAGCTCAGCTCGAAGTAGTTATAGCCATTCACCATGGGTGCAAAGACCTGCGTCTTGTTGCATTGAGCAAGCTGGCCGTTGACCTTGACCGTGCGACCCATCGCCCAGCTCCGCCCGAAACAGTAGAGCGTGTCGAAGATTTCCTTCGTGCGGTAGCAACCGCCGCCGGTGCTAAGGTACCCCGGGGAGACGGTGTCGTTGGCGTGAGCACACGGCGGCATGTCGAGGACAGGAGACCCTCCGGAACCGCCCACAGTTGTCCCAGCTGTCCCACCTCCTCCGCCACCTGGTAAAAGAGTCCCGCCAAAACCGCTGCCCGCTGCCCCCATATCCGTTCCGCCCTCTCCCGCGGACGAAGCTCCCGCGAGGTAGTCCCCCGCGCTACCGGCTGAACCGCTCTCGCCTCCGCCTACAGCGCTCCGCGAGCTCGATTCAACCGGGTAATCGTGGGGATCGATCAGGCAACTGTCGATGCCGATAGTGGCGCCCAGGAGCGCGAGCCCGCACAACCACCTCCAGTTCCCGCCGGATCGCATGGGCCTCGTGGTCAACGGCGCGCCTCAAGCGTTCGAACAAGTTCCGCGACGTTTGGGGGGGATAGGTCCGCTCCCCTGGCGGCCAGATGAACGGATACGCCGTCGCGCTCAACAAGCAGGAGCCCGAGACCGACACCCGAGAGCTTCTCGTCGAGGATCCGCGTGTTCCAGGCGTTCACGCCGCGCGCTCGCGCATGGTCTTGCAGGTACTGCATCGCCATCGCTGGTGGGCATGCGAGATACACCTCGTGCGCATATTGCCGATAAGTCGACATTTGATCCATCGCTCGCTCGAACTCCTTGACGTCGTTCTTCAGCTCGACGGCAATGATCTTTCGACTCACAAGTCCGCCAAAAGACGGCGCCCGGTGACCAACAACATCAGCCCGCTTCTTTCCGATCGGGACTTCGTCAGACGCCTCGAAACCTTGTGACCGCAGCCAGATTGCCACGGGCTCCAAGAGCTCATTCTCCCTTGACCGCGCATGAAATAGATCCTTGAGCACACGCCGATCCGACAACTGCGACGAACGCCAGATAGCCACGACGATCGCTTCCTCAAAGGAGAGTCCTCGGAGGTCCGAAACGTCCAGAGTCGTGACGTGCGCTGCGTGGGCTCGAACGGCAGCAAGCTTTTCCTCGAGCGAAAGACCCTTCAAGGAGCGGGACTTGCGCGGAACGTCGAGTGATTCAACGATCGTGTCGACAATCTTTTCGTCAGCTAGCAACGATTGGATCTCTTTCCCCTTGAGGTAGCAGTACCGTCGCTCGGGGTTGAGGAACGCGAATAGCTTGCTGAGAGGGTCCATCGTCGTCATTCTCCGAGAAGGTCGACAGCCAAAACCGAATAGGAGCCAAAAATCGGGCGATCGAGCACCGCGCCGTCAGCGAGCAGCCTTTCGCTCCAAGGGCCAGGGGTTTCGCTCCCGCCAGCGGCGCCGCGGAGCTGATAGTCCTTCACGCTGATCAAACAGCTAGCGCCACTTACGAGCGTGCCGACGATCGTAAATCGGACGAACCAGCGCTTTACCATCGGCCCCGCCATCCGATGAGCGGCGCATTGCCCACTTGGCCTACTCCGACAGCACCGTGCTTGTCGTCGGGAAGCGTCAACCAAAGGTACGTACCCGCCCCGCCGGCCAGTGCGCCAACGACAAACCCGACCGTGCTGACGGTAGCGAGCGACTTGGCCGACTGGTTTGCGTCATATCCAGCTTGACTACAGGTCCGTGTCACATCGCTGCAGCGCTGATTGCCAAGCGACTCTTGATGCAGGCCAACCAGCCCGGTGATGATCCCGAGAGTGAACCCGACAGCCCCAACCCCAATGCCGGTGTAGGCGAGCAGCGCGCGGCTATTGCGATCGTCGTCGTCAGTGCCCGCTGATTTGCTCTGTGGAACCTCAGCGCCAGGAGCGATCCGAGGCGTCGGCGGCGAGGCAGACGCGCCCACAAATACGGGGAATTCCGCCGTATCTCCTTCCGCCAATGCCACGGAGAACTCCTGCGTCAAGCGGCCAGGCGAGGCGACGGAAATGGCGTAGCGCCCTGGATTGAGCGGGAGCGGGGCGTTGAGCGACGCTGGGCTCAGAGCGAGCCCGGCGATAGTGACCAAAGTGCCCGCGGGCATCTCGCCGCGAGCTCGAATCGTCAGTCGCGGGACACGCGCATCGAGCGACTGAACCTGTGCCTTCGCAACGGCGCCGCGAGAATCATCAGGCGGGAGTTTCTCGAGCACCTGCCGGTACAGCGTCCAAGCCGTTACTAGTTGCCCACGCTGCGCCTCGCAGTTCGCGAGATTGAATAGCGTGCCGACCGCCGGATCGAGTCGATTGCTTTCGCGAAACTTCGCGCAGGCCAGGTCGAATTTCTTGGCTGCCATCGCGGCTCGTGCATCGTTAAAAAGAACGTCGGCCGTTGCGGCGGAGTCTTGGGCATGGGCGGCCTTGGCGTTCAGAAAAAGTGACGCAACCAACACGAGCCCAAGCGGCGGAAGACTCCCAGTACGACGCGAACGAGAGATCGACATGGTTCAATGACGGGTGGAGTAAGGATCGGCGGGGACTGCGACGGGCGCCGTTGCAGCGGCCGGGCGCGGCGATTCGGCCGAAGAAACAGGCGGCAAGGCTGCAACCGGGTCTGGTTGTTTTCGCAGCGGATCTCTTGGCAGAGCGCGGGGCGGAGTGGCGGATACCAGCGGCAAGCGCTCCAGAGGGACGATGAGTTGTTCCGCGACTGCAGGCTCGACCACAGGCAGCGAAGGTACCGTCGGACTCGCGACAGGCGGAGCGCTGGCAACAACGCGCTCCGCACTTGACTCGGCCCGCCCATCCGCCGTCGCATGCCTGTGCAGACCGCCAGCAACCGCGACCAATACTATCAACAGCACGACGCCGCCGGCTGCCGCAAGACGCAAGTTCGGTATGGGCGCGCGGCTGCGCGGCCCGCCACTGAGCATTGTCGCGGAGACACCGTCCGCCGTCGTCGGCGTCCGCGGCACCGACACCGCTGCGCCACGGCCGCTGCTGCCAACTGGCGCGTCCTCCGCAATCGCCTCGAGCAGCGAGATCGGCTTGGTGGTGAGCGCCTCGTAGACGTGGCGAAGCGCCTCCTGCATGGCGCGCGCATCAGGCCACCGCTGACTCTTTTCATAAGCAAGCGCAGTATCGACCAGCACGACGACCTCGGCAGGGAGTGCCACGCCAACGGAGCCCACCGATGGCGCCGGCTGAGTTACCGCGAGAACGAGCGCCTCGTTCACTGTCCTCGATACGTGTACGTAGCGCCCAGTAAGCAACGTGAACATCGTCGCGCCGAGCGCCCAAATGTCGCTCGCACCATCAACTTCGGCCCAGAGACCTCGAGCCTGCTCCGGCGGCATGAAAGTTGGCGTGCCCATCAAGCTACCCGTCTGCGTGCTCGAAGCGCCCGCGCTCAGCTCACGCACCCGCGCGATACCAAAATCCAACACCTTCACCTGCCCCGCGTAGGTGAGAAACAGATTCTCCGGCTTCAGGTCGCGATGAACGATGCCCTTCTCGTGCGCCGCGACGAGCGTGTCGAGCACCTGATCCATCACGGCCAGAACTTCAGTCGCTTCGAACCGCCGTCCCTTGCGCTCCCAGCGTGCGTCGAGCGTCTCGCCCTCGAGCAGCGAGATCGGCTTGGTGGTGAGCGCCTCGTAGACGTGGCGAAGCGCCTCCTGCATGGC
>DATCFJ010000749.1:0-11170 GCA_036509605.1 Polyangiaceae bacterium
TCGAGGGCACTGGGCTAGGTTTGGCGATGGTTAAACTCCTCGCTGAGTTGCATGGCGGCGCAGTGGCGGCGGAAAGTGCCGTGGGTGAGGGCTCCTGCTTCACGGTCTGGCTGCCGCTCCGCGCAACGCCTGGCGTGGCCGAAGCACCGGTCCGTCCCCGTAGCGACCCGCCGGCGGGAGCGCCCCTCGCGCTGATCGTGGAACACGACTCGAAGTCCGCGGAACTGATCCGCCTGGCGCTCGAGGCGGATGGCTTCGAGGTGCTACACGCCGAATCCGCTGAGGCGGCACTCGGGCTCGCGGCGCAGCGCCCGCCGTCGTTGATCACTCTAGAGATCATGCTGCCCGACATGGACGGCTGGGATTTCCTCGCTCGCATCAAGCAGATGCCGGAGCTCGCGCGCGTCCCGGTAGTGATCATCTCCATTGTGGCGGATTGCAACAAGGGTTTCGCGCTCGGCGCAGCAGCGGTTCTACAAAAGCCCGTAGCCCACCAGGACTTGTTGGACTCGCTGGTTGAACTGCGTCTGTTTCCTCTGCGACAAGGAAAGACACTCCGAGTCCTCGTGGTTGACGACGACCCGGCTGCAGTCGAGTTGATCGCTGTCCGGCTTCTCGACTTGGCCAGCACGGTCGAGCGCGCGTACGGTGGCCGCGAGGCGATCGACGTCGCACGGCGCGAACTGCCAGACCTGATCGTGCTCGACCTGATGATGCCGGAGGTGACCGGCTTCGACGTGGTGCAGGCGCTCCGCGGGCATCCCGACACTGCTCGCATTCCGATCATCGTGCTCACCGCCATGCAGCTCACCCTCCAGGGGCGCGCCCAGCTCAATGGCTATGTCACGGCCGTTTTGGCAAAGACCGAGCTTCAGTTTCAACATTTTAGGGCCGAAGTCCGGCGCGCCATGTCGGGCCGAAGGCAGGCTGCCGCATGGCCACAATCCTGATCGTCGAAGACAACGCTGCCAATATGAAGCTTGTCGTGTTCGTGTTGCAGCACGCAGGCTACACTGTCAGGAGCGCTGCGGACGCAGAGGCGGGGCTAGCCTCGGCACGGCAAAAGCGTCCAGACCTGATCCTGATGGATGTTCAGCTTCCCGGCATAGACGGCGTAGCCGCCGTTGCGTTGCTCAAGCGGGACGAGGCGACGCGCGCCATTCCGGTGATCGCCCTGACCGCGCTGGCCATGAAGGGCGATGAGGCGCGTATTCGGGCTGCTGGTTGTGAAGGCTACATCGCTAAGCCGATTAGCTATCGCGAAGTTCTAGCCACCGTCGCGGCTCAGCTGGCCCGAGGATGAACGGTGCTGCCTTGGTCCTGACGGCTTTGCTTGGCGCGCCGGCCCAAGGCGCGGACAGCGGGACGCGACGATGAGACCGCGGGTTCTCATCGTGGACGACAGCCTGACGGTGCGAATGGACATCGGCGAAGCCCTGCGTACGGCCGGCTTCGACACGGTTCTGTGCGCCGACCTTCGAAGCGCGAGAGAGGCGCTCGGCCGCGAAGGCGCTGTGTTGGTCGTCCTCGATATCCTGCTGCCAGACGGGAATGGGCTCGATTTTCTCGAAGCGCTCAGGAGCTCCCAGGCGACAGGCGCAATCCCGGTGCTGCTGCTTGCCTCCAAGGCCGAGGTCAAGAACCGCGTCCGCGGGACAGGCGCAGGAGCCGAAGAGTACATGGGAAAACCCTACGACCTCGAACAGGTGGTTGCGCGGGCGCTGGCGCTCACGCATGCGGATGCGAGTGGTGCGGTTTCTACCAGTAGTGGTCAGACGAGCCCGAGCCTCTTCGGCCCCAAGCGCCTGCTCGTCGTAGACGACAGCATCACCTACCTTCAGGAGCTCGGAAGCCAGCTCCGCCAGGAAGGCTACGATGTGGTCCTGGTGAAGTCCGGCGAGGAAGCGCTGCAAGTCCTTGCGACTCAGTCGGTGGACTGCATTCTGCTCGATCTCATCATGCCTGGACTGTCCGGCCAGGACACGTGCAGGCGTATCAGACAGCGAACCGAATGGCGCGACATTCCCCTCGTCATGCTGACGGCGCGCGACGATCGGGATGCGATGATCGAAGGCATTGACGCCGGCGCCGACGACTACATTGCCAAGTCCGCCGACTTCGACGTTCTGAAGGCCCGCTTGCGCGCTCAGCTCCGCCACAAGCACTTCGAGCACGAGAACCGCCTTATCCGCGAGAAACTCGTGCGGAGCGAGACGGAAGCCATTTTGCGCAAGCAGCTCGAAGCAGAACGGGAAAAGCTCGATCAGCGCTTGCGCGACCAGCAGTTTTACACCCGCTCTCTCATCGAATCCAACGTCGACGCGCTGATAACCACCGATCCGCTCGGCATTATCACCGACGTCAACAAGCAGATGGAAGCGCTCACCGGTAGCACGCGCGACGAGTTGATCGGTGCGCCGTTCAAGAGCTACTTTACCGATCCAGAGCGAGCGGAGACGGCCATCAAGCTGGTGCTGAGCAAAAAGAAAGTCATCGACTACGAGCTCACCGCGCGCGCCCGAGACGGCAAGGAAACCGTGGTGTCCTACAATGCGACCACTTTCTACGATCGGGATCGGAGGCTGCAAGGTGTGTTCGCGGCCGCGCGGGACGTCACCGAGCGCAAGCGTGCCGACGACAAGTTCCGCGGTTTGCTCGAGTCGGCGCCCGACGCCTTGGTCATCGTCAATCGCAGTGGCAATATCGTGCTCGTCAACTCGCAGACCGAGCAGGCGTTCGGGTATCCGCGCAGCGAGCTGCTCGGCAAAGAGGTCGAGATGCTCGTCCCCGAGAGATTCCGTGGCCGCCACTTCGAACACCGCCGCAGCTACTTCGGCAACCCCAATGTCCGTCCCATGGGCGCTGGGCTCGGTCTGTACGCGCTGCGCAAGGACGGCAGCGAGTTTCCCGTCGAAATCAGCTTGAGCCCGCTCGATACCGAAGAGGGGCGGCTCGTCTCTGCCGCCATCCGCGACATCACCGAGCGCAAGCACCTCGAGCAGGTTCTGCAGGAGAAAACTGTCGAGCTGGAGCGCGCCAAGTTGGCCGCCGAGAGAGCCAACCTCGCGAAATCGGATTTCCTTTCCAGCATGAGCAACGAGCTTCGCAACCCAGTCAATGCGATCCTCGGTTTCGCGCGACTGATGGAGTCGGCCTCCCAGTCACCCACGGACTCTCAGAAGGAAAGCATTGCGGAGATTCTCCAGACAGGAGGACGCCTGCAAAAATTAATCGACGACATCCGCGATCTGGCAGTGGACGACTCCCGAAGCTGAAGATTTCGAAGAAATCGGTCCGAACCGGCAAATAGGCTCGCGCTGCTGCCCAACGCCCACGCCGCGTCGTCGGGAGCGCAGCTCCCGCCCCGCTGAAGTGCCCCCCTTGCGGGGATTACCAAGGGCATAATTCAGCAGGGCCCCAGCCTCAGGATTTGGGGCCGCAACCCCAAATCGAACGGCCTTCGCGACGCTTGGTCGCGAAGCCGAGTAGCGCAGACGCAGCCATCAAGAGTCCTCGGCGCCGTGCTGGCCCGCCCGACGCTACGCATCACTTTGGCGTTAGCATGACGATCGAACCGTGGCCGCTGGCGGGCACGCCCAGGTTGCCCCAATAGACGCCGTTGGTATCGACGGCTATCGGTCCGGGCTCGGCTTGGCCGGAGGCGAGCGTCTCGGGAGCGCCGCCATTGATTGAGACCTTGAGCACGCTGTCGGCGGAGGTCCAGTACACGCTCGTGTCGTCCACCGCGATTCCGGAGATCAAGCTATTCGGCGTGGCTGATTTGGGAGCCATCCGTGGTGCCCAACTCCCAGACGCTGCCGTCGTTGTTCTCACTCGCCAAGTCGGTGAAGTAGACGTTGCCCGAGTACACCGCGAGCGCGGCCGGGAACGTTGGAGCCGACGAGAGCACGGTCAGCGCACCAAGGGTGTCGCCCGGGCCGCCAGGGCCCATGTTGCTGGCACCCGAGCCCGCAGTGGGGGGCTGTGTCTCAACCGTGCGAACCCGATCCCGCGCGAGGCGCGTGACGGAGCGTGCGGACTGTTCGCTCAGGCGGTTCCGGTTTGCATCCCCACGCCGTATACGCGACGCTTTGGCACATGCAGGGATCGCGGCTCGTGCTCTCGGACGCTCAGCGCTCGATGCTCTCCGCGCCGCTCGCCGTTCAGGTGTCGGCAGGCAGCCTCGGGCTTTTGCCCGAGGTGTCGCGCGGCTGGGGAGTCGAGCTCGACGCCGAGGGTCGGCTCTCGTTCGTGCTCCTCGACGCACAGACGGAGCGCCTGCGCGCGGCCATCGCCGAGACCGGGCGAGTTGCGGTCAACGCCACGAACCCTCTCACCATGGAGAGCTATCAGTTCAAGGGCGACGTGATCGAGATCGCGGAACCGGACGAAGCCGCTCGGCAAATCGCGGACCAGCGCGTCGCGCAATTTACGGAGGCAATCACCCGCGTGGGTTTCGTGCAAGGCACTGCGGCGGGCGTGGCTCATCCAGGGCCGGCGCGGCGCATCGTGCTGCAAGTACGCGAGATCTTCGACCAAACGCCGGGCCCGGGCGCCGGACGCCGCTTGGGAGCCCCATGACCGCGCTCGGGATGAAGGATCTTCGCGCCTGTCTCGAGGGTGTATTCCCCGCAGTCATCGCCACGGTCGCCGAGGACGGCACCCCGAACGTCACCTACCTGTCGAAGGTCTGGGCGTTGGACGACGAGCACGTTGCGCTATCGAACCAGTTCTTCTCCAAGACCGTCGCCAACATCGCGAGAAATCCCCAGATCCAACTGCTGCTGATGGATCCACAGGACATGCGTCACTACCGGATCGCCGTGCGTTACGTGCGGAGCGAGTACTCCGGGGAGCACTTCGATCGCATGAGCGCCGAGATCGACTCGCTCGCATCCATGTTTGGGATGCAGGACGTCTTCCGGCTGCGAGCGCTGGACGTGTGTCGCCTCGAGCGGGTCGAGGTCGTGCCTTCCGCGCTCGATGTCTGATTCGGCTGGTCCCGAGGCTCGCCTAGCGGCGCTGGCAGCGCTGACGACGCGCGTGGCGCAGGCCGCGGGGCTCGATTGCCGCTTGCGCACGACGCTCGAGGCGCTCGACGAATCGCTCGGCTATGGGCACAGCATGCTGCTCGTGCCCGAGGACGACGAGCGGCTGGTCATGCTCGCCTGCCACGGCTACCCGGGCGGTGGCGTCGGAGCAGAGCTTCGCTTCGGCGAGGGCGCGATAGGCATCGCCGCAGAGCGTCGCCTGCCGGTCCACATCAGCAACGTGCCTCGCGTCATGCTCATGATGCACGCCGTGCGCGCCCGCACGAACGCCGCGCCCGGCCCCATGATTCCTCTGCCCGGCCTGACGAACGCGATGAGCCAAGTCGCCGTGCCCGCCGTGGTCGACGACAAGCTCGTGGCCGTGCTGTACGCCGAAGATGGACGCCCGGGAGCGCTCTCCGCGCTCGATGTGCACTGCTTGCGCATCGTAGCCAACCAGCTCGCGATGCACATCCTGCACGCGCCGGACGACGACGCGCTGCTCGCGGCCAACGAGGCCCCGCGCGCGAGCGCGCCGCGTGAGCTCGTCGTGCACTACCACGACGCGGACGGCAGCATCTTCTTCGGTGACGAATACGTGATCAAGTCCCTGCCTGGCCGCATCTTGCGCAAGTTGCTGCGCGCGCTCATTGACGAAGGGCGCACCGAGTTCACCAAAAAGGAGCTGCGGCTCGATCCCGAGCTCAAGCTTCCGCCCGTGCGCGACAACCTCGACACGCGCCTGATCTTGCTCCGCCGCCGCCTCGAAGAGCGCTTTCCGTTCATTCGCCTGGAAGCCAACGGTCGCGGCCGCTTCAAGCTCACCGTCGACGCGCGCGTCGAGCTGCGCGAGCTCGGGATCTAACCGAGCGCGCTCGTTAGCAAAATATTAGTACGGCCTTAGCGGTCTTTTAGCATTGCGTAGTTCCGCGAAAGTCTAGGGTTCGGTCTTCCGTGGCGCCCCGAGGGGGCTCCCAGCGGCAATCACCCGAGGAGACGATCATGACCCATGCAAGCGGCCCGAATCCCAGCAAAATCCTGCAAATTGGCACTGGCTTCTTCGCCACGAAGACGCTGCTCACGGCGGTCGAGCTCGGCCTGTTCACGCGCCTCGCGAGTGGACCCAAGACAGGCAAGGCGCTCGAGCAGGAGCTCGAGCTTCACCCGCGTGTGACGGCAGACTTCTTGGACGCGCTCGTGGCGCTCGGCTTTCTGACTCGCGAAGGCGCAAGCCTCACCGGCAGCTACGGCAACACCGAAGAGACGGCCATCTTCCTCGATCGCACCAAACCGAGCTACATCGGCGGCATCCTCGAGCACGCGAACCATCGCCTGTACAAGAATTGGGGCAGCTTGACGGACTCCCTGCGCACTGGGGAGGCCGTAGGTGAGGGCAAATCCGGCAGCTTCTTCGCGGAGCTGTACGCCGACTCGTCCCGGCTCGAGGAATTTTTGCGCGCCATGACCGGCGTGCAAATGGGCGCGTTCATGGCCTTCTCGGCCACGTTCGACTTTGCGCCCTACAAGTCAGTGTGCGATGTCGGCGGCGCGGGCGGAACGCTGAGCATCCTGCTCGCTCAGGCGCACCCGCACTTGGCGCTCACGTCGTTCGATCTGCCTCAGGTTCTGCCGATCGCGACGCGCAACGTGAAGCAAGCGGGTCTCAGCGAGCGCGTGGCGACGGTAACCGGTGATTTCTTCGCGGGACCACTGCCGAAGGCGGACGTGATCGTGATGGGCAACATCCTGCACGATTGGAATCTGGAGAAGAAGCAGCACTTGATCCGCGCCGCCTATGACGCGCTGCCCAGCGGCGGCGCACTGATCGCCATCGAGAACGTGATCGACGACGATCGCCGGCTCAACGCATTTGGCCTCTTGATGTCGCTCAACATGTTGATCGAGGTCGGCGACGGCTTCGACTACACCGGCGCCGATTTCGCTGGTTGGACGAAGGCTGCGGGGTTCAAGAAGACGACCGTTGTGCCGCTTGCTGGGCCGACGAGCGCGGCGATCGCTTATAAGTGAGGGTGGCGCGTCGATGCACGCCGATGCGCGAATGAAGGATCGTGTGCCGGCGTGGACCGACACGCTCGAGACAGCAAAACGCGTGAGGTCGAACGCTCCCGTTTGATTCGTCGACGACTCAGGGGCCGACCCGAAATTCTACGCTCAACGCCGCGCGAAGTGCCACGAATCCGAGGTTCGCTCAGCTTGGAGCGCGCAAAAAAGCTGCGAGCACGCCGTTTGCTCGGACCGGACATGCGACGCACGCTGGCGCTCGTTCTCGCCGTCTCGCTGGCAACGGGCTGCACCCCGACTACGCACAAATACGTAGGAGGGGGAATCGCGTTCGGCGGGCTCTGGTGGCGTCTGCCGGGGCCGCCGAGCACCGCCCGTGCGTCCCCGTCGGCGCCGTGAAATGCCGAGCCCCAATCACCGTGTATGTGCACGAGACAGGGCACTCCACTGGCGTCGTCGCCGATCCGAACGTGGGCGTGCCCCCGCTCCTCGGCGGCGACGAGCCAGTGGTCCTCGTGGTTCCTTGGGGTTGCGCGCGACCATGTCGCCTAGTTTCGGGATTCCGCTCCGGTCGGCGGCGCCGAAGGACACGCGATGCCGCTCATTCCGAATGAACGCGTCCAGCCGAAATGAGCAAGGAGCGCCGTCGTCAAGGCATCCGGAGCGATAGTGGGCGCGACTTCTGACGCCCGCGACACCTGCTCGCGCGTAGTACTTTTATCAGCGTCCAGCGGAGTCACGCGGAATCAGATTCACAGTCGAACGGACCGCCCAGGTTCACGCGTTCCACCCACATAATCGGAAAGCTTGATCTAGTAGCCCGTCGACGATGAGAACCCCGTATGATAGTCGGAGGGATCAGATGGCAAAAAGAAACGAGCTGGGACCAAAGCTGACATCGAGCGTGGTACCGCAATCCGATTCATTGGATAGGATACTGCAAGCTGTCTCGCTCATTAACTCAAGTGGAGGGTTGTCGGGAGACAACATCGATCTGTCTCCACGGCACATCAACTACGTAAAGCACGCGGCTAGGCTCCTGGGCCTTCTTGCCGATGACGGCTCGGTGACGCCAGTTGGCACCAAGGTGACAGCTCTTGCCCCACCGAAGCAAAAGCTCCTCCTAAAGACGCAATTCCAGCTGAGCACGTGCGGCGCCGGCTGGCTCGCGTACGCAAAAGTTAGTTCCTTGGACTTGGTCGATCCCGAATCAGCACAAGCGTTCTTGACCGCCCGGAGTGACCTTCCTGAAGCGATGCTCGTTCGTCGCGGACGAACGCTTCGTAGTTGGTGCAAGCAGTTGCGTTCTGCTGCTAACACGCCCAAGGGAACAAAGAGCACTTGATGGCTAGCAAGCAACAGCCTCACCGAGGCCGACTGCAAGTCCAGGGCTATGACATGGTTAGCGAGCGCTCACGCCCGTGGGCGAAAGATCAGCCTCACCCCGCAGATCTTAGCTTGACGGATCTAGAAGCTCTTCGTAAGGCCTGCAACTCGAGTGAGCTTGCTCTACGGCATCAGGCGTTCGAGCGAGCCCATCGCTTTATCTCAGCAGCCCGGCGGTGCGGCGGTGCATCTGCTCCCGTTAGCCAAAAATATTGCAATCCAAATCTGCCCGCGAAAGACGAGTCAGCAAGGGTTGACGTGGTTGTAATTACGGGCCTAGCTTTCGTATGAGTTCGCCAGAAGAACGGTCAAAGGCGATTCGCCGAGCTGTGGCGCTGTTTTCCCGATTGAACGAAGCTCAAAAAGGGGACTCGTCAGTAGCTGCGGAATCAGAAGCCATAAGCGCCGCGCTCGATGCGGTAGCTATTGACACCGAGTTCGGCCTCCTCACGCTTTGGGTCGGACTCCAGCAGCTCAACCATAAGCTGGTTGGGCGCACGCTGTCGTTTATCCTCGCGCAACAAGAGGGTGCACGTCCCGAGCTTGCCGAAATTGTGTTGCTCGACGCGCTCAGGTCACCGCAAACCCTCTGTGATCCGTCCACTCTTCTAAATATCTCCACGACGTTGAACGCGCAGCTTCGCGGCGAGGGGGCCCTCACGAAGAGGATCGTTGCAGAGCTGCTTCGGCCGCTTTGGGCGATGTTAGCTGGCACCCCAGTCTTGCGAGATGCCGCACTCGACCTGCTAAACCTCCTCGCTGAAACCAGAGCGATTGACACGTTTCCGCGCAAGTTTGTTGTCGATGCGATAGCGAGACTTCAGACCTTGAGGCCGGTCGATCCAGAGGACCAATTACCTACCGACGACATTAACAACTTCGTGCGAACAGCCAGCAGCTCGGGGATCGAAGCAAGCAGGTTCTACGAGGACGCATTCAGGGAATTTGATGTTCTAGAATACACGATCGCGGCTCGCCTTGAAAAGACGCCGGGACATCCCCTCTTTGCGGCAGCACTTGACCTTGCAGTCCGCGCTCGAATCGATACTCGAGCGTACGCAGATTCCGCAAAGATGAATGTACCGGTTCAGACAATCAGGGTGTCATCTCGGGAAAGGCACCCTCCCTTAACGACGATTTCTCCAATACTCGAATATTGGATAGCCGTCTTCAAATCGGTTTGTTCCGCAATATCCAACACAGAGCCTGTCATCGTCCCGTTGGGTGCGGCGCACGGGTCCTTTGTGATTAACGCCGCTGTTGAAGAGGCACCAGAGGCGCCCAACGCCTTTTCGAAAATCAGAGAACTCTCGGAGGCTCAAGGCGACGCCCTACAGGAACAACTGAGCAATACACAGGCGGACACTTCAGCTTATAGAAATTTGCTGGAAGCGTTGAGCCAAAATCGGGCCACGGTGGAAGTGCTCATGGTAAGCGCAAGCAAACCATGGGCCGAACCCCGTCGGCAACAGATCGAGATAACTGCGGCGAGCGCAAAAGCCAGTCTTCCGCCAGTTCGGACAAGCGCCTCGAAGCTACAGACGGATCAAATCCCGCAAGCCGACGACATAGGACGACTGTTTCTGCTTGTAGAGCTTATGGCAGACAACCGAGAAGTAACCCCGGAGGCGTTAAACGTTTCGGCCCGGCAAGTTAACTACTATCGCCAGGCCGGGAGAATCTTGCGGCTGCTCTCAGAGGAAAACTCGATCACCGCTGCTGGCTTACAAATCGCTCGTCTAAATGCGCGCGAACGCCGCATCTCTGCTTGCGTATTGTTCGAGCAGAGCGACTTCGGTGCGGCCTGGATCGCCTGGTCGAACGTCTCAACACTCGCCGATCTCAAACCAACTAGCGCCAACGAGTTCATCTTATCAGTCGCCCCCAACCTCAGCGACGTAACGGCCGCGCGACGAGCACAGACTCTCTCGGCATGGCAGAAGGAACTCGCTGAGTTTCATTACAGTCGATGGGATTGAGCACGAGGCTAACGCCGAGCATTAGGTAAGCAGTGGGGATCCGGTAACCGAGCAGGCTCGGGTTCGGCACGGGAGTTTCTCTTCCGATTCGTGACCACTAACTCTTTGACTTTGCCACGGGCAGCGGGATCAGAATTTATACTTCGGGCCGCGGAAACCGCCTGAATCTCGTAGTCCCGGTATAGCTTGCGAACCGTTGCAGAGTTCGAGTTCGATAGTACCGCGGAGACTCCACGCACGCTAAGTGTCTCAAATACCTTTGCGAGGCGAGCGTGTTGCTCCATCGCGAATCCGCCCATCGCATATCTTGTGAAATTCGCCGTCTCAGAGACGGGTATGTAGGGCGGATCTAGGTACACAAAGTCCCCACGGCGTGCCGTCCGAACCGCGTCGGCAAAGTCGCAGCACTTTAGCTCCACTCCATGCAAGGCTTCGGCGCATGCTCTTAGGTTTGGAGCATCGCAAAGCGTCGGATTTGTATATCGACCGAATGGAACATTGAAGGCGCCAGTACGGTTCACGCGATAGAGGCCATTGAACCCAGATCGATTTAGAAATATCGTGCGGGCGGCTCTCGCGGGTAGCTCAAGTTCGCTTGGAGATTGCGCGCGAATCGCGTAATAGTGTTCCTCACGGTACGTGTGCCGACGTAGTGCTTCGATTACCTCATCGACGCAGTCACGGACAGCAGTGTAGCAGTCGACAAGCTCAGCGTTTGCATCGGCCAACAACGCACCTTTGGGCGCCAAGTCG
>DATCFJ010000750.1:0-2328 GCA_036509605.1 Polyangiaceae bacterium
AGAACTCTAAGTTACCATACGGTGGTAGAGCGCGAAGGATGAGCCCCATCCCCGCCGCAACCCGAAATTCCCTTCAAGCCGCGCGCGCCGGCCGTGATTTGCGCACGATTCGGCCTGTAGAGGTGACGCCGGGCTTCCATCGTCTGGCCGAGGGTTCCGTTCTTTACCGTGCTGGTGGAACCGTGGTGCTAGCCACGGCCTCGATCGACGAGTCCGTGCCCGACTTTTTGGTCGGCAAAGGCAAGGGCTGGATCACTGCCGACTACCAGATGCATCCACGGGCAAACCCGAAGCGCCGCGAGAACCGGGACGGACGAGAGCGGCCGCTGGGCGGTCGCGCGCGCGAGATTCAGCGCCTGATCGGCCGCTCGCTGCGCGCAGCCGTGGATTTGGATCGGCTGGGAGAGAAGAGCATTCATATTGACTGCGACATCTTGGAGGCCGACGGCGGGACGCGCACCGCGTCCGTGACGAGCGGCTTCATCGCGCTAGCGCTGGCCTGCGAGAAGCTCACGGCGAACGGTCGCTTGAACAAGCCGGTGCTGCGTGACCAAGTGGCCGCGGTGAGCGCGGGACATGTCGCGGGCGAGTACGCGCTAGACCTGTGTTACGTCGAAGACAGCAACGCGCGTGTCGACTTGAACGTGGTCGCGACGGCGAACGGTGCGATCGTCGAGGTACAGGGCACCGCGGAGGGCGAAGCCGTGCCGCGTTCGGATATCGACGCGATGATCGACCTGGCTCTGGATGGCATTCGGGAGCTGTGCGCCGTGCAGCGCAAGACGCTAGAGGGCGCTGGAGTCGACCTGGACCGTTTGCTGATGAAGCCGGCTGTTTGAGCAGGGATTTCGGGAGCTAGACGGACCGCAGTAGGCGGTCCACACGCTCCATGGAACCCCGTACGCCGAACAAGGTGGAGCCGTCATCGGGTAGTACGGGCCCGAGTCCGACAGAGGCCAAGATGCCGCATAGGTTCAGCCGCGCCAGCTCCGAATCGGTTCCGATCGATTTCACTTCCCAGATCGTGCGACACCGCTCGGCGAGGCTGGACATACCGGCGGCGCGGCCACGCTGTTCCGCCGCGCGCGCGTCGATGAGATCGCTCTCGGTGACAGGGCGACCGCTCACCGAGAGGCGGCCCTCATAACCGTGCTTCTCGCAGCGCAAAAGCAGCTCGACTTGGTCGCCCGTGTCGGAGCGCGACTGCACGTCCAGCGTGGCGTCGAAGAAGCGCCGTGTGGCGTTCAATAGCTCGGGAAGGTCGAGCGCGGGATTGTCTCGCTGCGCAAATACTCGCACGAGCGCTAGGGCAACACGGCGTGCAGGGCGTTTCAATGTGTCGCCCGCGGTCATTGCCTTTGGCTCGAAATACGGCCAGATTCAGCCGGTGCGACCAGATCATGGCGGCCGATTGGAGCTCAAGCTCACGAAAGCTTTGGACACGACCGCCCACTACACGCTGGGGATTTTCACGCCAAACGCCGAAGTGAGCGCCATCGTCGCGGTCGACTGTCAGAACAGCACGTTAGCCATCGGCGAGTGGCGAGGCGGACCTCCGCCCGCTTGGCTAGAAACGATGGCGCGCGCTCTGCTTCGCTCGGTGCTCAGAAGCAAAGGCAGCGACGGCGAGTGGCCGCGACGAGTGACGCGCTGGCGCCCCGAGCCTTCGCCGTGATTTTCGAGCGCCGATTCGGCGGCTGACTCGATGATGGCTGGCCTGTGGCTGACGGCTCGGTCATGATGTCTTGGTCGATGAGAACGCGGGCCCTGATTCGAGTCGCGGCATTGAGCGTGTTCGTGAACAGCTGTCACCCGGCTGTGCAGCCCGCCGTCATTGCTCCCAGTGCGCGCTCCGAGGCGGGGCGCCCGCTACCGTCGGCGGCGCGCTTGGCGCGGGCCGATCGGCGTTTGGAGCTTAGCGGCTATCGCGAGGCCGAGGCGGATTTTCGGGCTTTGCTCGGTGCCCCGGAGGCGACGGCCGCGCGAGTCGGGCTGGGCCAGGTGTTGGTCACGACTGGGCGCTACACGGAAGCGGTTAGTGTGCTTGCGCCGCTCGTGTCGAGTCCGACCTGGAATGCGGACGCCGCGCTGTGGACCGCCCGGGCTCAGCAGTGCGAGGGCGACGTGAGCGCAGCCGAACGCACCCTGCGCAGCGTGCCGACGGCGCATGTGAGTCACGCGCTCGAGCTTGAGCTCGGTGCGGTGTTGCTGCGCGAGGGGCGTCGCGCAGACGCCGAACCGGTGTTGATGGCGGTGGTCAACGACTACAACGAGGACCGCATCAAGGAGACCGACGGCGCGGGGCTCTCACTCGTCGGTCGCGCCGCG
>DATCFJ010000751.1:0-3337 GCA_036509605.1 Polyangiaceae bacterium
GAATAGAAACTCGTCGTGGGCTACGAAGTCCTTGAAAAGAGCGGTCTTTTCGTCGACGAGCTGCTCGGGGAAGCGATCATAGCCCATGGTGATCGGCAGATGCACCCAGGCGCGCCCGGGCACCAAATCCGCGGCGAAGAACAGCCGTGCGCGTTCGCCCTGAACGCGAGCGTGGAGCATCCCGGGCGTGTGTCCGAGCGTTTCAGCGAATCGAATCCGTGAGCCGAGCAGGCTCGCTACGTCGCTGCTCGTCTCGACCAGATGCAGGCGCCCGCTCTCGCGCAGCAGCGCGGGCAGCTCTGGGACGTACGACGCTCGGTCGCGCAGATGCGGGTTCAGCGCTCGTTCGAACGCCGTCCGTCCAACGACGAACTCTGCCCGCGCGAAGAGCAGCTCGGCTTTGGATCCCGCGCGAAACGGCGCGAGCAGGCCGCCCGCGTGGTCGAAATGCAAATGGCTCAGCACGACCACGTCGATATCGCTGTCCTTCAGGCCCAGCTTGGCGAGTGACTCGAGCAGCACGTGCTCGGTTTCGACGACGCCGTAGCGTTCGCGCAGCTCGGGCGCGAAGAAGGTGCCGATGCCGGTCTCGAACAGGATGCGCCGCTGGCCGTCTTCGACGAGCAGCGCGCGGCAGGCGAGCGCGATTCGTCCGGCCTCGTCCGGCGCAGCCCAACGGCTCCACAGCGCGCGCGGCGCATTGCCGAACATGGCGCCTCCGTCGAGGCGCTGGCTATTGCCGAGGACGCTGCTGGCTTTCAACATGACCCGCTAAATGTGGCTCATTTGCGGCCGCGTTGCACCCCGTTCTCCGGGCTGATGCTAAAAGAGAGCTCATGCCCGAGACGATTTTCGACAAGATCCTGCGCGGCGAAATCCCGAGCCACAAGTTGTACGAGGACGACCAAGTGCTGGCGTTCCTCGACATTGCGCCGCTCAGCTTCGGGCACGCGTTGGTGGTCCCAAAAGAGCGGGCTCAGACGCTCGACCTATTGTCCGACGAGTCGAGCGCGGCGATTGGTCGCGTGCTGCCGCGCTTGTGCCGCGCGCTAAAGAAGCTCACCGGCGTCAGCGCGTTCAACGTACTCGAGAACAACGACAGCCTCGCGCACCAGGCTATCCCGCACGTGCACTTTCACATCATCCCGAAGCCCGACGAAGCCACCGGCCTCGGAGTGGGCTGGCCCGCCGGCAAGCTCGACCACTCGAAGGGGGCCGAGCTCGCCGCGCGGGTCCGGAAAGAGTTAGCGCTCGTCATCGGGAGCGCAGCTCCCGCCCTGCTGGAGTGAATCCAGCGGGGCCCCACCCTCAGGTTTTGGGGCCCCAGCCCCAAAACTAGCGTCTCGTTGCGCGATAACGGCGAATCAGCGTGTTCGTCGAGGCGTCGTGGGACAGCGCGGGCTCGCTCTTACTTTCGAGCTCGTTGCCAATGCGCTTGGCCAGCACCTTGCCGAGCTCTACGCCCCATTGATCGAAGGAATTGATCTGCCAGATCACGCCTTGAACGAAGATCTTGTGCTCGTACAGAGCGACGAGCTTGCCGAGCATGCTGGGCGTCAGGCGATCGCACAGCAACGTGTTCGTGGGGCGGTTTCCGGGGAAGCTCTTGTGCGCGACGAGCTCGGGAGCGACGCCCTCTTTGGCGACTTCTTCGCCGGTCTTGCCGAAGGCGAGCGCTTCGGTCTGCGCGAAGAAGTTCGCCATCAAGAGATCGTGGTGCGAGCCAATCGGATTCAGCGTCTGCGAGAAGCCGATGAAATCACACGGGATCAGCTTCGTGCCCTGGTGGATCAGTTGGTAGAAGGCGTGTTGCCCGTTGGTGCCGGGCTGCCCCCACAAGATGGGCCCCGTCTCGTAGTCCACAGCAGCACCCTTTAGGGTGACACGCTTGCCGTTCGACTCCATGTCCAGCTGTTGCAAGTAGGCGCTGAAGCGAGCCAGGTATTGGTCGTAGGGAAGCACGGCGTAGGTCTGGGCGCCGAAAAAATCGTTGTACCAAATGCCGATCAAGCCCAGCAAAGCCGGCAGATTTTGCTCCAAAGGAGCCGTGCGGAAGTGCTCGTCCATGGCGTGGAAGCCGGACAACATCTCGCCAAAGGCTTCGCCGCCGATGGAGAGCATCAAGGACAAGCCGACCGCCGAGTCGTACGAGTAGCGACCGCCCACCCAGTCCCAAAACTCGAACATGTTGGCCGTGTCGATGCCGAATTTCGCGACTTCTTCGGCGTTGGTCGAAACGGCCACGAAGTGCTTCTTGACGGCCGCGGGATCCTTCAGCTTGGCCAGCAAGAAATCACGCGCGGTCTTGGCATTGCCCAGGGTCTCGAGCGTGGTGAAGGTCTTGGAGCAGACGATGAACAGCGTCTCTTCCGGATCGAGATCGTGCGTCGCCTCGGCGAAGTCTGTCGCGTCCACGTTGGACACGAAGCGGAAGGTGAGGTGACGCGCGCTGTAGAAGCGCAAGGCCTCCGTCGCCATGTACGGGCCGAGATCCGAGCCGCCGATGCCGATGTTGACGACGTTTTTGATGGCCTTGCCGGTGTACCCTTTCCAGGCGCCGCTGCGCACGCGCTCCGAGAAATCCGCCATCTTGGCCAGCACGGCGTGTACTTCCGGGACGACGTTTTTGCCGTCGACGACGATCGAGGCGCCCTTCGGCGCGCGCAGTGCCGTGTGCAAGACCGCGCGCCCTTCGGTCGTGTTGATCTTCTCGCCGGCGAACATGGCGTCGATCTTGCCGCGTAGGCCGGCGCTCTTTGCGAGCGCGAACAGGCGCTGCAACGTCTCGTCGGTGACGCGGTTCTTGGAGTAATCGAGGTAGATGCCGAGCGCTTCGGCGTGCATGCGCTCGGCGCGCGTGGCGTCTTTCGCGAACAGCTCGCGAAGTTGGGTTTCGTGGGTGGCCGCGTAATGAGCCTGCAAGGCCTGCCACTCCGCGCTACGTGTCAGTTCGGTAGTATTTTCCATATTTCCCGGACCGCAGGCTACCATGCTCCCTGATTTTTTTGTTGATGGTCACGCGGCGCACGCATGCCGCCGCAGCCTTCGGCGTCGCGCCCCGAAACAGAGGAGGGGACACCCTCCCGCGACCCCAATCCGAGTTCGAAATCAAACTTGAATTTCACCTTCGCCAACGCCCCGGCGCAGGTTCTCCCAAGAACACCCTCCGCCGCCTCTCCCAACGCCGTGCGCGCAACCCGCTCGAGCGGCGCCCCGCGCAGCTCTCCCAAGGACGCCCCGCAGCTCTCTCGACAAACGCCCTGCGCAGCCCCCTCCGGTGCGCGCGAAGCGCCGCACGCTCACGCCCCCGCGCGCGGAAGGGCAGTGCAGCCGCCTG
>DATCFJ010000752.1:0-8590 GCA_036509605.1 Polyangiaceae bacterium
CACGGGCGTTTCGACGCACGCGCGCATGCGCACAGCCCCGAGGTTTGGCTTTCGAAGCATCGCGCTTGGCTGATTCCGCTTTCGCTGGCAGCTGTCGGTGTTGGCGCAGCAGCCTATTTGACTCGCAGAAACGCGTGAAGGGATGCGGCGGCCACGCTGCCGGGCGTTCACTTGAGTTGGATGTGCCCACTCATGACAGCCTCGCCGCTGGGAGCCTCAACGGTCGCCGCCGATTCCGGCGTGATGCGTACCTCGAAATCCGTGAGAGGCGTCGTCGTGTCCAGCCTACCTGTGCGGCCCTCCCCGACCTTCAATGCGCCGATGTTCTGTGATTTCGAGCCAGCTTGGGGTGCCACCCAAACCACGTAAACGGCGGCATCCTTCGCCATCTTCTGCGGCGGTGCGAGGTAGTTGACGGCAATTTCGAGGTGAGTGTTCCCGTTCTGTCCTCGGTTGGTCGTGACAGATCCCTCCGCGGCTGGTGTCGCAGCCGAGGGGGTGAGCTTGGTCACTCGAGACTCCGAACATCCAAACGAAAACAGGCCAACTCCGCACAGGAGCAACGCCGATCCGGCACAACTCGTGAGTGTCCGTCCAGACGCAGAAATTCGTGACACGCCGCCGCATGAGGAATCAGTCACGACTTCTGCACTCCCGGCGCATGGACGCCGCCGTTCACGATCACGTCGACTCGGCGATCATAGCCGTACGAAGAGTCGCCATTTTCGCCTTGCGCGCCCGAGTCACCAGCACTTCTTACTTGGATTCGAGCAGCGCTGAGGCCGTTGCCCATGAGGAGCTCCTTGATGCGCTGCGCGCGCTTCAGCCCAAGCTCGCGATTGTAGCCCACGGCGCCCCGGTCGTCGGCTCTGCCCACGAGCAAAATCGTCCGGTCTGCCATCGCGGGATCGTTCATACAAGACGCGAAAGCGCGCAGCTGAGCGCGATCCTGCGCGCGCGCATGAGCAGAGTCGAAAGGGAATTTGGGACTGACTCGACGGCAAGTCTCGAACGAGTCACCCAGCTCGAAGGTGATGAAGCGGTCCTCATCGTGCCCTAGCTCTGGCCAGTCCGGGGAGTACTCGGCCTGAGCGTTCGGGGCAGGCAATTGCGGAGGCTGGGCTTGCTTCGGCTGACTGCAGCCCAGCGCGGAGCACACCAGAAAAGCCGAACCTGCGCGGCACAACGACCTCGGAATACGCATCTTCTCTCCTTCGTCGCCAATGGCGAATCTGCTTCGTCGTCCGATCGAGCGGACCGCGCTGCCCGCCTATCTCTGCAGCGCGGTCCGGCCGACATCACACGCCAGCTTGCGTCGGCCTCACCGGAGGGGCGGGCGGGCGCATTGCGGTGATCGGGCGATCACGCTCCAGAACAGCCTTTCTCTCCTGGTACTGTTCAGTCGTTATTTCGCCAGCTGCGTAGCGGCGCTGAAGAATGGCAAACGGCGAGGAATCCCTCAGCTCTCGCCAACGTGTCCGCGGCACCGGCACGGCGAATGCGAACAGCGCGATGAGTGCAAACACCCAGAAAAGCCACCACACTCCGCTCATGCCCCAATATGGATAATAAATCATGATCCTAACCTCCACCCCGCGCTAGGCATCAAACGTACCACCCCGAAGTGCCTTCGAATTGGCCTTCAAAGCAACGCTTCGGTTTGCGCTGACCGCCCCAAGATGACTACAGCGTGGCGCCTTGTCACGTACGCACGCTCGAGCACCGAGCCGACGCCCGACGACCCGCCACGATTCCGCGCTGGCTGCGTTTGCTTTCCAACTGATCGCCCATGATCCATACGCAGGGGCCTCCCAGCATGAGTCTCGCCGTGCATGAAGAAGCTGTAGCGATCTACCTGCGGCGTTGGCTCCGCCAGCGCCGCCCGCTCGAAAGCGAGGCTCAGGCCCGCTGCGGCAAGAGGCTGGAAGAGTGCTCGCATGCGAGGTGCCAGAATGGCCTGCCGGCGTGGAGGAAGGCGAAGACCACGGCGAGGACGAGCGCGCCGGCGAACGCCACCCATGACCAAGTGATCCAGGTCGGGCGCTGGCGCGGCAAAGGCGGGAATGCGTCGTTGTTCGAAGGCTGTGACATCGGCAGATACTCCTCAATTGCGAAATGACGGCGTCGGCCTCGCACGAGCAAGACGCACACCAGAGTGGCGAAGCGAAAATCGTCGCTGGCGATCCCGCGACGGAGATCCTCAAGGTCGCTGAAACACTGCCCGCGGAGAGGATGGCGAGGCGGCGGGATGAGCTGCGCGGCCGGTCGTCGGGGCACGCAAACCGTGCGTCCGACACCAGCGCCGACCCGCCGCTGTTCGACAGCTTTGCGACACGGTTTCGCTGCGCCTTGCGACATTATGTACCGATCGAAGCGACCGCAGGGGATGCGTGGGCCTGACACGTGCGGTGCCTGGACGAGGCTTCCAGTCCGGGCCCCCGGGCAAACGACCTCGCGATTCGAGCGTGCGGGCCGAAAAAGGTGCTAGGGAATTGCCGTGGCTGCGCCGCAATCGCGTGGCCGGCGGTGGGCCTGATGGTAATGGATCTGTATCGGAATCAGAGCTCGAGCTGGCCGCAAAAACTCTGGATCCTGGTCTGTGAGCTCGCACTCTTGGCGGCTTCGTATCCGATTCTGTTCGGCAGCTGGGGCGTCAGGTTCGCCGGTTGGATGGGGTGGGCTCCGGGCGAACAGCTCGCCCGGCACGCACTGGTGTTCGCCTTTTCGGCGGTCGTGTTCGTGCGCATGTCATACATGATGCTCGCGCTCTTGCGCCGCACCATCCCGCTCGAGGAGGCGTTCAGCATCCCGCTCGCGTTCGTGGTGTACTACGTTGGCTTCCCGCTGTTTACGCTGCGCGCGGAGCACCCTCTCGGCGCCTGGGCTGCTCTCGCTGTTGCGTTGTTCGTCATCGGCTCGCTGCTTAATACTGTGTCAGAGGTCCAACGAGCACGTTGGAAGTCCCGCCCAGAAAACGCGGGGCGGCTGTACACCGGCGGCCTGTTCGGCTGGGCGAGGCATATCAACTACTTTGGCGACGTGCTGTGGGCGACGGGCTACGCGGTGCTCAGTCGAAACCCGTGGGCTGCCACCGTTCCGGCGTTGCTCCTGATCTTCTTCGCGGCGTACAACGTGCCGAAGCTCGACGCTCACTTGCGGGAGCACTATGGAGCCGATTTCGAGAGTTACGCGCGAACCACCGCTCGCCTGATCCCATTCGTGTACTAGCGCGGGCAAACATCGCCGCGGTTGGAGCGCCGACGTGGCACGGCCCGGGCGGCCGACGTGTTCTCCTGAATTCGCTGCGGCGATGGTGCCGCACGAGATCGAAAGACCGAGCCCGTACCCCGTCCAGCTTGTTGTGAAGAGCCGGGCCTGCTCGCGCACAGACTGGTCCGGAAACTCCGTGATATAATGACCGGAGTCGAGGATCCCGCCGTCGCGCGGGCGCGCGATGGCGCCAACCCAAGCATGCACAGATCCGTCCCGATCAGGTCGACTGCAGGGTACGGATAGAGCGGCGGCGTCGACGTTTCGGCGTGGGAACGGAGCATGATTGTGATGTCTATCCATGAAGCACTCCAGGGACGCCCGGCTTACTGGAAGACCACTGAGCGATCAGGCATCGTGCCCCCGCTTCACCCTTGAGGCATCACTAGGTCAGCTACCCGGATCGCCGCTCGAGCATAGGCCGATCTGCCGGCCTGTGGTGCAACGGATACTCGAAGCATCCCGCAGTCGCGTGGCTTGGAGCACGGTGGCTTTTCCGACTCGAACACGCAAAGTGGGCCGACCAACGAGAATCCGCGAATCTGCACGCGCGCCGTACGCCGAGCACGATATACGCAGCGACCGCCGACGTCGCGATTCAATTACTGAATCGCACGCGAGAGGACTCCATTTATGTCACCCATCATTCGTTCCTTTAGCATGCGTCGCTTCTGCATCGTTGTGGTCGCAGCGCCGTGCCTTCTGTTGAGCGCGTGCTCGCACGAGCAGCCTCCAGCCCAGACGCCGATCCCCGCTGCGCCGAGCCCCGCACCGGTGGTCCAGACACCGCCGCCTCAGGACAACTTGTTCAAAGTGAGTCCGGCTGTGCAAGCGAAGTGCAACCTGCCCGACACTCCCACTGATTCCCCGCAGTTCGACTTCGATGACTCCGGCTTGCGTCCCCGCGGGATGGGCATTCTCGACGCCATCGCGACCTGCATCCGCGTGGGCTCGTTGAAGGGCGAAGGTGTGACCGTCACCGGCCATACTGATCCCCGTGGAAGTGACTCCTACAACCAGGATCTCGGCATGCGCCGAGCCGATACGACGCGGGAGTACCTCATGAGCAAGGGCGTAGCGAGCACGGACATCACCGTGAAATCGCGGGGTAAGCAAGACGCGACGGGTGACGCGGCCGCAGGCTGGCAGCTCGATCGTCGAGTCGAGATCGACGAACGTAACGCCGTGGCATCGCAGTGAGTTTCGTCGCATTTCAAAACCATTGCGACGATCGGACACACGTATTGCCCGCACGCCTGAGGTCCTCGCGAGGCGGCGCGGGCGTCACGAGCCCAAGCTCACCCGATTGGACTAACCCGAAAGCAAAACCACTTTGCCTGCCTGATCCGGGAAGGTGCAGAGCTCACGATTCTCCTGTCGTTCAATAGCGGTGGGGGCTCAGTCAATTTCATGCTGCCCCCGTCGCCCACTGAGACGAATTGGCGTTTGGCTGCGGACGCGTCGCACCAAGCGCCGAGAATCCGCTGTGGCATCAATGCTTCTCGCTGGGGCGGCTCATTCAAGGTTCACTAATTCCGAGTTTGATCGTTGCGCGCGCCACGTTGAACGGGTTGTTTCGCGCGTTGATGCTCGATAGAGTCTCCGTATGTCCAGCAAAGCCCAGGCGTTCCGAACTGAGCAGCAGCGAGCTGCTAACCCGCCCAAAGCGAAGAAGCCGGCGCGCCCACGCCGAGATACTCCTGTGGATACGTCGAAGCCCGGCGTCAGCGCAACGGATCGCAAGGCGGGCTCCGGCGCGAGTGGTTCGAGGAACGAGTCCGCGAGAGCACGAAAGAAAGGGGGCGCCCGGCTGGAAAACTCTGCGACTGGCAAACCATCCCGGAAGTCCACGCGTCGGAGCGTCGGTAGAGCCAAGCGGACTACCAACTTGCAACTAAAGTCGACTCGCAAGACAACATCCTCAGCCACGCGCGCAGCCAAGGCGAAGGCCAAGACGCGAAGCTAGGAGCCGCGAATCTCCAAGGCGTTCGGCCAGCGGGCGATCGAGAGCTTGAGGAGTCCGGCCACCCGCGCGACAAGGCTCACCTCGAAAATCAGGTACCGTTCTTGTGCGAGCGCAGATTCGCGGGCGAGTCGTTTTAGCGATGACCTCAGCGTGCTGCGCACCCCTTGAGCTCACTGATCGCGAGCGAGAGTGGCACGGTGCGAAACTCGTCGGCGTGCATCCGATCTTGACGGCGCTCGGAGGAAAAGCGCATGCCCATAGCCACTGATCTCATGGGACTTGCTGCGCGTAGATAGCGCATCCAATTCCACAGCAGCCCTCGATTCGCCGGTCCAAGTTGCTGCTCCCGAACGTGCACCAGCAGCGGGGCTCGACTCGCACGGCATGCAAAGTGCAGCAGAGCCGACCTCGCGACCAACTTCCGTCTGAGAACAGGGGTCCGTGCAATAGTGTCAGCACCAATTCGGCTTCGTTCAATACGCTGTTTCAATGCCGATCGACGTCTGGAAGCCGACGAGACCAGTTTGGCTTCGGTGAAGGGTGGCATTGTGACCGCGAAAGCCAATGAGCCTGTGGCGTCGCATAATGTTCCTTTGGGGCGCGATGGCAGCATCGCGATAACGACCCCGAATGGCGGACACGTTATCCGACGCCTATTCGCGAAAAAGGGTTCCCGCGTTCGGCTGCGTGCAATCGCAAGGTGGCTAGGCGAGAACCACGACCACTTTCTCAGTGCGGCCGAGTTCCAAGACGCGGTCGCCGGCTCTGCCAAGACGGTGTTCGCGATGTTCGACGCGAACAAAGATGGTCAGCTTACCGAGGCAGAAGCCTCCGCCGCGATGAGCGCCGCGGGCTTGCGCTTGGGTATGCCGAAATTGGCTCAGAAAGACTAAGCCACAGGCTGAGTCTGCTCGCACGTGCAGAAACCAGCGCGGCGCGAGCAGCGCTCGTCGAGCCCCCATGACGCACCGAACGCATCTCTCGAGCTTCAGTCACCACCGTTGCACCCGGATCCGCAAAATCATCGCGGCGCTGTGGCTGTTGGTTTCGTGTGCTGTGGGCTGCGCGCGCGATTCCGGCCAGGTTCCGCAGTCGGACTACGCGAGGCAGATCGTCGGGCGCTGGCAGGGCACGGTGGGAAATTCGAAGGAGACGATGTCGCTCGCCCCGGGCGGCGCGTTTGTCTGTCACCTGCAGCCTACGGGATTCATCGCGAATACTCTGTCTCAGCGAGCGGTGGGAGTGATCCGTGGAACCTGGACACTTTCGGGCAAGGTCATCACGCTAAGGATCACCTCAGCGGACCACGAGTTGCCGACGAACGCCCTCACCTCGAGCACGATTGTAGCGTTCAAAGACGACGAGCTGTCCTTGAAATCGGATCGCGGCGACAGCTCGACCTTTCGCCGAGTGCAGGCGCTCTAATGCAGGCGAAGATGACCGAACGGTCAGGCACGCATGCGAACACTCGCACGTGCGGTCACGCAGGCTTTCCAGCCCGAGCCTGAGTGATGTCGCTGGTTGCGCTATTCGGCGAATTTTTTGCGTCTCTCACGCTTATTTCGATTTCCGGCTATGTGTTGACCGGTCAGCTCGAACGCCTGGGCGCGCGTCTACACTTTACACCTGGCCTGCTCGGTGTGGTCGTCGCGCTGGGCGCGGATTCACCGGAGATCGCAGCGGCAATTTCCGCGCTGGCCCGAGGACATGCCGAAGTGAGCACCGGCGTCGTGCTTGGCTCGAACATATTCAACGTCGCTTGCTTGCTGGGCGTGAGCGCTATCGTCGCCAAGAATGGCCTGGTCGTCGGTCGCGCTGGGCTGCAGCTGGGCGGAGGAGTCGCGCTGCTAGTCACTCTGCTTGCTGCGCTGTTGATCGCCGGCTGGGCCCCGGCTGGGCTCGTCTTCGTGATCGTGCTCCTGATCCTGTTACCGTACGTCGTGCTCTCCAGTCTTCACGAAGCACGGATCCGGCGTTGGCCGTTGCCCACCCGGATTCGTGACTTCCTGTGCGATGTGGTGGCTACGACCGAGCTTTCAAGCGACTCGCGTCCCGGCTCAACTACAGACGAAGGTAGTCGGTTCGATTGGCTCGCGTTGGTGCCGGCGCTCGCCGCGATCGTCGGCAGCAGCGTGTTTATGGTCGACAGCGCCACCGCCCTGGGCGACTACTGGCGGGCGCCCGGCGCCGTGATCGGCGTGCTGGTGCTTGCGACGCTAACCGGCATCCCGAACTTGATCAGCGCAATCCGACTCGCCTCGCAGGGCCGCAGCACGGCTGTCGTCAGCGAAACATTGAACAGCAACTCGCTGAACGTGGTGTTCGGTCTGTGCTTGCCGGCGGTCATATTCGCCACGCCTTCCCCGAACGTAATCGCGCTGGTGGCCCTCGTGTTTCTTTCGGGGTTGACCCTCTTGGGGCTCATCCTCACCGGCCGGAGCGGCGGGCTGCGTCGCACGGGCGGCGTGGCATTGCTCGGGCTCTACGCCGCGTTCGTGGTGACGGTGGTCGAGTTGAGCCGCTAGCGTGAGGGCCGGACGAGGCCGCCCCCGTCCCTCGAGTCATCGCTGCCAAAGGATTCGCGCGTCTTCGAGCGGGACCGCAACGCCGGCGAAACGAGGGATCAGGCGCGCCGTGTAGTCACGCGGGGGGCGCGTTGCGGACACCGCCGCGTGATAGGTGAAGCTGCCCGCCGGGCTCGGCGCTAAGCCCACTCGCTTCATCTCCTGCGCGTCGGAATAGTGGCTGCGCCGCGCGCCCACGCGATCGCAACGTCGAGCTCGTCGTATCTGAAGCTCTTCACCTCCGCTTGAACGAAGTGCTCAGCGATATGAGGAGCTAAACTTGCAAGTTTGCTATCGGCGGCAAGCGCGACACGCTCGACCTTCCGGTGATGGTCACGCACGAAGCGCACATGCCGAAGGACACTGTGCAGGTTCTCCCAGCCGGGAAACTCGCGGCAGTGAATCACGACACCGTGGAGCGCGCCGTGCGCTTCAATCCAAGTGTCGGCAGTGAGCGCCATTGCGTCGAAGTCGTGGGCGCGTAGGGCTTGTTTGACCTCGACCACCATCACCCCGGAATCCGCAAGAAGGCGGAAAGATACGGCGGCGCCTTCTGGAACCGAGCGTAGCCAGTCGATCGCTTTGTCTCGCTCCTGATTGCCGAAAACCTGAACCGGACACGGCATCATGAAGCGAGCGAGCTTCGTGGACTCTCGAATCCACGGCAGATCGGTGACGATGGCGCAGGCGTCGAAGAGCCGCATGTACCGAAGGCCCATCTTCGCGTCTTCCCACGCTCCTCCGGCGGTGAAACCTTCGAAGTCCGGCCCGAGCTCGAACAGTATGCTTA
>DATCFJ010000753.1:0-5182 GCA_036509605.1 Polyangiaceae bacterium
TTCTCGGGCCAGCCGCCGCCCTGTTGCAGCGGGGGCAGCTCGGCGCTGTTCTGCACAGCAGGTCTCGTGACGCGCCGCGCATGAACGTTCTTGCGCTATAGGCGGAAAGTGCTCAAACGCAAGCGCGAGGACATTCTCAAAAAAATACTTATGAAATTGCAGAAATAGGCAGCCCTGGACCGGCATCGTGCGCGCACGATGCAAGAGTTGTCGGACACAATCCGGGGCGAAGCTCCCAGGCGAGCTCAGCGGCTTCCAGTTTGCACCTCGCTATTGGGCTCGTTTTTGGCGGGGCAGCCTTGATTTTCAGTGGACGGTAAGGTAGGTAATGTAGGCTCCTTGTCGCATGTTTGCTTACTTGATTCGTGTGCGCGGGGGGAGCGTCAGCGTTTGCTGATCGAGTCATATTCAGCCTGAACCTTCGAGACCGAAAGTCGTGCAAGCAGCCACCGTTGGCAGCATCATCGCGAACCGCTACAGCCTGCTTCGAAAACTCGGAGCTGGGGGCATGGGTTCGGTGTGGCTTGCGCACGACCAGTCACTGGACAGCCAGTGCGCGGTCAAGCTGGTCGACCCCGAGAAGGCGCTGAACGAGGAAGTGCGCATGCGCTTCGAACGCGAGGCGAAGGCGGCCGCGCAAATCCGGGGCACTCACGTCGTCGACATTTTCGACCACGGTGTCTACGAAGGCACGCCCTTCATCGTGATGGAGTATCTCGAGGGTGAGGATCTGGGCGCGCGTCTCGAGCGCACAGGTCCACTCGACCCCGAGCAGACCTACCAGATCCTCGGTCAGGTCGCTCGTGCGCTCGTGCGCGCGCACGCAGCGGGCATCGTGCATCGCGATCTGAAGCCGGAGAATATCTTCCTCGTCCCCGGTGATGACCAAGAGGTCGCCAAAGTGCTCGACTTCGGCATCGCCAAGCACGAGCAATACTCGCTCGCCGGCAAGACCACGAAGACTGGGTCGTTCATGGGTACGCCGTACTACATGAGCCCCGAGCAAGCGCGCGGCAAAAGCATCGACTGGCGCTCGGATTTGTGGGCGCTCGGTGTGATCGCGTTTCAGTGTCTGACAGGCCGCCCGCCGTTCGAGAGCGACGCGTTAGGCGAGCTGATGGGCATGATCATCTACGACGCGATCCCAGGGCTCACTGAGCGAAACCCGAATCTGCCGTCGTCGCTCGACGCTTGGTGGCGGCGCGCGGTCGCGCGCGACCGCGAAGAGCGCTTTCAGTCGGCCAAGGAATTTGCCGACGCGTTCGGTGATGCCATTGGCGTGCGGCACTTGGCCGTGCCCAGCATTCAGCCGCGCGCACCCATGCCGAGCTTCAGCGATCACGAAGGCAACGACGCGCCGATGTTGCGCGTGTCTTATCCGCAAATCGCATCCGCCACTCCGAGCGCTGAGCGCTTCCGCACGCCGCCGCTGCTCAGCGACAAGACCCCCATCACTGGTGGCACCGGCGCTCCGGTGACGCGCACGCGTCGCTCGGTTTTGCCAGAGCTGTCCTCGCTGCCCAAAAAGCAAAGGCTGATCGTGCTCTCGGTCGGCGGCGCGCTGCTCGCCTTGCTGGGCTTTCTCGTGATCGCCGGTCTGCGTAGCTCTCCGGAAACGGTCGCAGTCGGAGCGCGGCCCGTCGCGTCGTCGACCATTCAAGTGACACCGGAGGCGTCCGGGAAGCTTCAGCCGCCGCCGATCATCTTCGGCCCGTCCTCCCTTCCGCTGGAGGAGGACGTAGAGAAGAAGAAGAAGTCGGCTGCGAGCGCGAGCTCTGTCGCTCCGCCTCCGCCGATGCGCCCGGCCAATACCGCCCGCGACTACGGCATCTGATTTATGACACGCAAACTGTAGCGCTGCTCAGCCGTCGCTGGGGCGCCAACCGAACGCGCTGAGCCCTCGGCCGCGTACGTGAACGAAGGGCGAAGCGCCGTTCGTCGTGCTGGGCGCTGCGTTCGCGCACGCTGGGGCAGCGGTGGCGAAGCGCTCCGCAAAGCCCTGCAGCAAGTCGCTGCTTTGGTCGCCGGGGTAGACGCTGAAATGGTCATAGTCGGGGTACGCTTCGCCGTGCTCGTCCGTGCCCACCAGGAGCCAGAACATGGCGGCGTTGCCACCTCGAGCCAACACGCGCTCGTTCCAAGCCTTGTAGCTGGCGAGTCGGGTGCCCTGTCCTTCGGTAACGCGGCCCAGCTCGTCGCGCATGACTTTTAGGCCGTATTCCTCCAGCACTGTCGGTTTTCCGAGCTGGCGCGCCACCCGCAAATGATCGTCGATCCAGCGTTCGGGCCAGGAAAACCCGGTGCCCCAAGTGTCCGGGTACATGTGAAAGGTGCCGTAGTCCACGTTCGGCAACGCGCTGAGCGCCGGGTGATCGACGCCGTTGTTCGCGTGATAAGTCCAATGTGCGTTGGACGGCGGCTGTTCGAAAAAGCCCTCGTCGCCCACGGCGACCAAGTGCTCTGCATCGATCGACTTCAGGTAGCTGGACATCTCGCCGGCCCAGTCGTTGATGACGCTGCTCGGGGTCCCGGGGGCGCCGCGCGGTTCATTGGCCAACTCCCAAGCGAAGATGGTCGGGTCGTCGCGATACGCGCGGCGTGTGATGAAGTTCACGCGCGAGACGAGGTGCGAAATCCAATCCTTGTAAGCCTGTTTGACGGCGGGGTCCGTGTAGAAGCTTTGGTGCGCTGATATGCCGTACCAAGCCAGGTATTGATCCATGCCCCCGAAATCGCGCCAATTGTTGGTCAAAACCAGCACGACTTTCAGATCGAGCGAGCTTGCCTTGGCGAGGGCGTAGTCCAAGCTTTGCAGGCCGCTGGGGCCGTCGTTGTACACCGCGTGGCGTTCCGCGGGGTCCCAAGCCTGAAAGTAATGGCCGTCTTTCGTGCCGTCCCCGTCGATGCTGGCCACGCTGCCGTCGAGCGAACCGCGATCGATGAAGCCCCACAGCCGCACGACTTTCGCGCCCATGGCTTGGGCGGCCTCGAGCACGCTATCGACCATCTGCTTCGGTTTGTACGTCAAGTAGTAGTTATTCGTGCCCACGAAGCACAGCGGTTGCCCAGAGACCTCGAAGGTTGCTGCCCTACCCAAGTCCAGGGCCGACTTGGGAGCGCGGGCTGCGCTGGCACAGCCCACGCTTGAACAACACGCCGCAAGGCCGAGCAGCGCGCGGCAGCGCCCGAGCACTTAGCGCGCTCCGATCTGGTTTCCGGATTCATAGCGACGCAGCCCGCGGGCAAAGATCACGAGCGCGGCGCACACGACGCACGTAGCGCCGCCCAGTGCAGCTGCGAGGTTCGAAAAGCTCGGTTCGTGCGCGAGCCGAGCCGGCAAGAACCCCGAGAAGGCGGCCGGCATCAGCGAAAACAGCAAGAGACGGATCGGTCCGCCGAAAATCGTCTCCGGGTAGACGCTGAAAGTGATCAAAAACTCCCACATCGTGCGCGCCAGCGAGTCTACAGGACCCAGCCAGAACGCCGCGCTGTGAAAGATCACCCCGGCGGCCGTGAAAACACTGCCGCTCAGCAGCACTGCCAGCGCCAAAAAGGGCAGGTGTGCCAGTGAAACTCGCCCAGAAACGCCGACCATGACCAGCCCAGAAGCCAGATCACCCCAGCCGGCCGCGATGGTGCGCGAGCACAGAGCTTGAAGCAGCACCGGCTTGGGTTGGCTCAAGTACGTGTCTAGGCCGCCCTCGATCGCCATTCGCGACAGATCGCGCACGCCTCCGCCTAGCGCCACCGACAAACCGAAGCCGGATGCAACGATGCCATACGTGAGCAGCATGTCCCGTACGCCGAAGCCGTTGATGTCATGAAAGCGCCTGAAAAATATCGCCCAAACGGCGAAGAAAGTCAGGTTGTTCAGGAACATGAAGCCGGCCTGCATCAAGAACGCCGCGCGCAGCGCGAGCGACGCGCGCAGGTTCGTGCGGATCAATAGGCTCATAAAGCGTAACGTGTTCAGGTCATCCTCCGTTGATCTCGAGCGCCTTGAGCGCGCGCCGGAAAGCGAAGTGCGCGCTGACGACCGCCACGACCAGCCAGCCGAAAAGCACCAGCGTGGTCTGCCAAAGAAAGGCCGGTTCAGCTCCGATCGCGATGCGCCCAGGGGCGTACAGCAGGCAGGGGAAGGGCGTAGCGTTCGCCACTGTGCGCACTGCATCTGGATACATGTCGAGCGGGAACATCAAGCCGCCGAACACGAACGCTAGCTTCTGCCAAACCCAGTACAACGGGCTCGTGTCTTCGGTGAAAAACGCGGACAGGCCGATGATCGCGCAGAAGATCAGATTCAACGTGGCCGCCACCACTGCGGTGAGCGCGCCGCAAACCAAAGCCAATAGGCCGCCGGAGGCCAGCCCGCCGCTCAACAGGTATGCGATTCCAAAGCCAAACAGACCTAGGATCAGCATGCGTACCAGCAGCGTGCCCAGGCCTTCCGCGAAGCGCAGCCAGAAGTAAGAGATCGGTCGCGACAGTAGATATGCAACGTTGCCGCTACGCACGTCCGCTTCGATCTCCAAGTGGATCGCTGGCAAGCTGAGCGCGATCCACTCGGTGATTGCCAGATACCAAACCAGATCGGCGCGGCCGAAGCGCCCGAGTGGGCTTCGCTGACCCACCAGCTCCCAGATCCGACCGTAGATGCTTAGCAGGATGGCGTAGAACGCGACGCGGCCCAGAAACACCGCACGCGCGGCTAACGTTTGAGCCATCGCCATGGACACGACCGCCCGGTATTTGCGCAGGTTCATGAGAGCTCTGTAGGCGGTACGGGCTGCCGAGTCTCGGCTGGGGCGGTGGCGTAGATGGCTTGGATGACTTGCTCCAGCGGCGGGTCCTCCACGGTCAGGTCGTGCAGCGTGCCGCGCGCGAGCGCGGCTTCTACGACGCGCGCGACCGGTGTGAGGCGGATATCGACCTCGAGGCGCACCTTGTACGGCTCGCGCTCCAGCACTTGCAAGCCGGGCAGATCGATCTGCAGCGACTGCTGGTCGCTCAGCAACGTCACGCGCCTGTGTGAAATGAACTGCGTGCGTAACGTCGACAGCGATTGATCGAATAGCAGCCGTCCGTGATTGATCACGATCACGCGCTCACAGACGTGCTCCGAATCCGCAGTGTCATGCGACGTGAGCAAGACGCTGGTCCCGTCGCGCTGCGATTCCGACCG
>DATCFJ010000754.1:0-6624 GCA_036509605.1 Polyangiaceae bacterium
TGTCGATCGCCATCGCATGCACGCGTGCGGACACGTTCCGAGCCGTCGCCTTCTTCTCGGGTGCCGACCTCACCGGCTCTTGCCCCGCGACCCTGACCAAGCCCATTGCGTACTATGCGTCGCAAGCGAGCCAGGACAGCACCGGCACGCCCATGCCGAGTAGCGGCAAAGTGAAACAAGCAGAGTTTGCCGCGATCAACGGCTGCATGCCCGAGCCTAATGCGCTCACTTTCCCAGCCTCCGGCCAACCGCACACCTGTACGGACTACAAGGGCTGCTCCTCGGGCCACCCCACCAGATACTGCGTGTTCGACGGCCCGCACGGCTGGGAACCGAAAGACCCAGGCCAAGCCATGAGCTGGGACGCGCCCGAGGCGTGGAAGTTCATCACGCAGTTCTAATTGCGTGTACCGATCAGTTGCGCGTGCCGATCAACAGCCCTCGGCTCGCGAGCCCGACCACCCCGTCGAACGTTTCGAGATAGCGAGCGCCGAGGGGTGAGCTCGGGCCGCCGAGGCTCGACAAAACCTCACCTTGCACCCATGCGGCGTCTCGCGCTTCGGTCACGCTGAACCTCGCAATCACGTCGTCTACGCCGTGAAATGCTCGGGGATAAGGCATCCAAAGCACGAGCGCGGTCGTTGTGCGAACATGAGATGGGGCACGGCTTCGGCTTTCAAGATTACGACGATTGGACCGGCTCGACACCTGTTGGCGGTTCGTTCATGATTGTTGGGTCGACCCCCGCCAAGCAGTCGCCCACGGTGGGCGATACCTGGCTCTTGCGGCGCACCTGGCAAGAAGTGACCGCGACACGCAGTTGGTAAATCACTGGATATGTCCGCGAGCAGCTTTGGCCCGGAGCGCAACACGGCTCTATTTGCGCTCGCGCTGAGCGTGCTTTCTGCGTGTGACGGCGGTGACTCACCGGCGGGGGCGCTGGGCGCCTCCGCTGGCGGAGCAATTTCCGACGCGGGCGCCGCAGCTGGAGCCGCGCAGGACGCGGGGGGCTTGTCGGCGAGCGGCGCGACGGGAGCGAGCGGCAACAACGCGACGGCGGGAAGCAGCTTCGGCGGGGCAACGGGTAGCGTCGCGGACAACGGTGGCACTCCGGGCAGCGCGGGCAGTTCGGCCGGCGGTAGCGGGACCGCGGGTAACGGCGGCAGCGGAGGTGGCGCGAATACGGCGAGCTCGTGCAAGGTGGGCGCAGCGCACGCTTACTTCGTCGATTCGGGCGCCGGCGATGACGGCAACGACGGACGAACCCAGGCGAGCGCGTGGAAATCCTTGCCCAAGGTGAACGCGGCCACCTTCGCGGCAGGCGATAGTTTGTGCTTCCGCGCCGGCGGCTCGTGGACCGGAAACTTGCACCCGCTCGGTTCTGGAGCGAGCAGCGCACCGATCGTGATCGACAGCTACGGCGCGGGCGCGAAGCCCAAATTTGCGGCCGGCGTGAACGATTTGAACACGGTCACGTTCGTGAACCAAAGCTACTGGGAGCTGAACGGCCTCGAGATCACGAACAAGCAGAGCGCGCTTGGCGACCTGCGCGGCATCTCGGTCAGCGGCAGCAACGCCGGCACGCTCGAGCATTTTTACATCCGGGGCTGCTTCATTCATGACGTGACGGGCGTGGTCAATTGGATCGGCGGAAGCACCGCGGACAACGCGCCCGGCGTCACCTTTCAAACCGGCTGGGACGCCTCGAAGCGGACCGGCGGGATCGTGTTCGAAGTGACGGCGGGCACCGGCACCGCTCTGAAAACGAAATTCGACGACGTGCTCATCGAAAACAACGTGATTCAGGACACCTCGTTCGGCGGCATCGTATTCAAACAGTTGGACGGCGACGTGCACTGGGGCACGCGCAAATCCCCAACGGATTCGCAATGGACGCCGCACACGAACGTGATCATCCGCGGCAACTACGTGAGCCAAACGGGCAGCAACTATGGCTGCAACGCGATCTATCTCACGGACACGCAAAATGCCGTGGTGGAGGGCAACGTCAGTAAAGACGCGGGCACGTGCGGGATCGAGCTTTACTACACCGATCAAATCACGGTGCAGAAGAACGAGACCTACGGCACCAAGCGCAAGGCGGGCGGAGCCGACTACAACGGCATCGATTCGGACAATTCAAGCACCGGCTCGATCATTCAATACAACTACGTACACGACAACGGCGACGGCATCTTGCTCTGCCAATTCAATTTCGGCGACTCGGTCGTGCGTTACAACTTGTTGGTCAATAACAGCCGTTACTCGCTGAATCTGCATTCGGATCCCGCGGCCACGAACGTGACCTACAATAATCTCCTATTCGCCGAAGGGCTCAGCAGCGCGTCGCTCGTGAACACTTCAGGCGACGGCAGCGCGCTCAGCGCGACCTACGTCTTCGGCAACAATATCTTGCACACCACGCGCACCGCGGACGCCGCGCGAACGGGCCCGGGGCTTTCGTACAAGAACAACCTTTACAGCGGGCTGCCCAGAGTGGCCACGGATACAGGCGCAAAAACCGGCGCACCGCTATTCGTGAACCCCGCCGCGCGCCAAAACGGCGACAGCTCGGGGCCCGCGTTCGCGCAACTCAAGGGGTTTCAGCTGTCCGCAGGCTCACCCGCATTGAACAACGGGCTCGTGATCGCGAACAACGGCGGCGTGGATTTCTGGGGCACGCCACTTTATGTCGGCACGCCCGACATTGGTCCGTATGAAGCGCCCTCCATGGCGGTGGCCGTGCACCCGTAGTTGAGCCGGCAATATTCGCGGCATCCGCGAAGGACGTGTTTCGGCGATTCGAAACTCGTAGCGAAGCGGCGGAAGGGCACGTAGATCGAGCTTTTCGAAGGCCGACTTCCGGCAGCCTTCCAACTCTTGAAATGGCTTTGCATTCAACTCCTCGAGCAGTTCCCAGATCGCCTGATTCAGTTCGTCGAGACTAAAAAATCGGCGACTCGCAGGCGCGCCAGCACCCAACGTTGGACGATGAGCACTGCGCCTTCGACTTTGGCCTTGTCCTTCGGCTTGCGCGGCCTCGCCGGCATCACCGAGACGCCGTAGTGCTGCGCCATCCCAAGTACGTCGCGTTGATGTCCGGCTCGTACCGATCGGGCCCCTTCACGGCACTCCGAAGCTGATCGGGATTATGTGCCCGTCGGGAATATGTGGCCGTTGATCGTAGATCGTCGACATGGCCGCGCGAGTCGTGGCGGAGTGGCAACATTTCAGATCACAAGGAGTCGAGCCACGCGAGCAGCGCCGCGTCGTCTCGCCAGACGGGTTTTCGGGGGAATGCCTCCGAAAGGTCAGACTGCGGCTCGCATGCTCGCAGCGCTGCTTCCTTCATGGGCGTGGTGATTTCCGCGTACCGATTCGTCGTCTCGAGACTGACGTGGCCGAGCCATCCGCGAATGACATTCACTTCCACGCCGGATTCGAGCAGGTGCACTGCAGCCGTGTGTCGAAAGACATGGGGGCTGATGCGCCGAGCGTGCATCTTGGGTCCTCCTTGCTCGAGAAGCCGCGCGTGACGGCGAACGATCTTGTAGATCCCGAAACGCGTGAGTGGACGATCGCGAGAACTGCAGAACACGCTTGCCTCTGGTAGCGCGCTTGTGCGTTGCGAGACCAAGTCACGCAGTTGCCGTGCCGTTTCTGGCCAGAGCGGACAGACACGCCATTTGTCGCCCTTGCCATGAAGACGCACGCGCAGGGTACCGTCGAGGTCGAGCTGGCCGATGCGCAGATCCGCCGTCTCCTGCACGCGGGCTCCCGTATTGTAAAGGAACAAGAGCAGCGCGCGATCGCGCAGCGCGCGTCTCCCCTTGGACGGGAGGGCCGCAAGCAGTCGCTGTACGTCGGCTCGTTCGAGGAAGCGTGTCTCCGGCGGGGGCGTGCGCTTGGTTGGGATCGCTGAGACTCGCTCGGCGACGGCGATCCGCTCGGGAATCCTGCTTGCCAGATAATCGAAAAACGCACGAATGATGGCGAGTCGCTGATTGCGCGTGCGAACGCTATTGCGACGCCGCTCCTCGAGATGGCGGAGAAATCGCTGGGCCAGCTCGTAGGTGAAGTCCTCAACGAGGAGTCGGCTGATTTTCCGCCGTCGTTCTGCAGCAACGAAGGCGAGGAACAAGCGCATCGTGTCGCGGTAGCTGCGCACGGACAAAGGGCGCAGCCCCTTCAGCGCTTGGAGGTAGTCGACGAAGAAGGATTGTAGGATGGGGCCGATGGGAGTCATCGCTTGTGCACTTCGATGGGCGCTTGCGCGTAGCGCTCGAAACGCCGGCTGGCTTCCTCGAGCAACTCCGACGTGATCGTCAGATATACAGCCGTGGACTCGGTATTTGCGTGCCCCAAGAACGTCGACAAGTGCAGCAAGCGCGCGCTCGGATCCTCGCCTTGTCGGTACCAGCGCAAAAGCGCCCTCACGGCGCAGCTGTGGCGAAGATCATGCAAACGCGGTGAAGCGACGCCAGGCCGCGAGTCGAGATCGAGCTTCGGGAGCATCGCATGAAAGGTCTGACTCACGGTGCACGGGTTGAGGGAACGCTTGCCACGGAGCGAGAACACAGGTGCATCGGAGCGGGGCATGCTCTCACCGGGAAAGCGGCGTTCCAGATACTCGGCGAGCAGCGCACCGACGTTGGGTCCGAACGGGACGAGGCGGCTTTTCCCGAACTTGGTGTCGCGCACAATGAGGAGCTGCCGCTGCCGATCGACGTCTTTGCATTGAAGGCGACACGCTTCGCCGACGCGTAACCCAAGGGCGTATAGAACCGCGAACATCGTCCTATAGGTCGGCCCGCGTAGCAGCGTGCCTCCCTTGGTCGGCAGCGTATCGGCGCAGGCCAAGAGGCGACGAGCGTCCTCCGGGGCGAAGATGAACGGGATCCTCCGCGAGGTGTCGCGGCGAGGCCGCTGGCAAACCGGCGAACGACCGAGCTCGCCTTGGATGACGAGCCAGCGGAAGAGCCGGCGGACGGCACCGAGAAGATGGTTGTAGCTTCGGGGACGTGTCCGCGGCCGCGAGGCCAGATAGGCATCGATGTGTCGGGCCGTGATGACGCGGAGGCTGCGAATCCTGCGCTCGTCAACAAATCGATCGAATAGCTGCAGCTCCCTGACCTCACACAGAAACTTGCGTCCCCCCGCCCTCTTGATCTGGATGTATCGATCGATGTGCGGCGCGAGCACGCTGCGAAATCCATTCCGCCGCGCCCTCACAGGATGTCCTCGCCGTCGCCGAGCGCGATCTCCCGCAAATCATCGACCGCAACCTTCGCGTAGATCCGCGTGGAGTCCGCGCTCCCGTGGCCGAGATAGTCGCCGATCTGCTTGAGCGAGAAGTTTTCGTCCACGAGTCGTTGCGCGCAGGTGTGGCGAAGCGTGTGCGAGCCGGCGCGCGCGACGGACACGCCTGCTTTTCGCAGATAGTGTGACGCACGGCACGACACAGCGGAATGGCGGAGCGGAACGGGCGGCGCCACGGCTCGGAAGAAGACGTGCCGATCTTTTGTCGTAGGGCGACCTCGACGAATGTATTCGAGAAGCGCGTGACCGACGATGGAGGACAACGGATAGGCGGTCGAATGGCCTGCTTTTCTCCCAGGGATCCGAAGTCGCTCGCTCTTCCAATCGATGTCATCGAGCCTGAGCGCGGCGACCTCGCGCGCGCGGAGACCGTAGGTGATCAAAAGCAGAAGAATCGCGTAGTCCCTGCGTCCAGTCGGCGAACGTCGATCGACTCTCTTGAGCACGCGACGCGCTTCGTCCCACGTCACAGCGCGCGGAATAGTCGAGAACCGATAAGACCGAGGACGCTCGACTACGGCACTGAGATCGCGGCGAATGTGACGCTCACGATGAAGGTACCGAAGAAACACACGGAGCGTCCCGCAAGCATCGCGCACGCCGCACTTTCCGAGCTTGGTGGCCCGCTCGACGACAAATGCGCTCAAGATCGCAGGGGACAAGTCGCGAAGCCGACGCACCTTGATCCGCTCGAGATATGACTCGAACACGCGTAGGTAGAAGATGTAGTGGTGAACGCTAGCCTCGCGCAAACCGCGCTCGTCTCGCAGATACGCGAGGAAGCCAGGCGCTTGTCGTCGAAACGGCTCTCCCTTGCGTCGCGAGAGGCGATCGGGGACCGACCCCGGGAGTACGACTCGTAGCATCTGCTCGATCGGTCCGCCGACTTCCCGCCCTGGATTTCGTGAGTCTTTTCGATTGGGTGAACATCGCTGTCGAAGCCAGTCGCCTACGAACGCTTCCACGTGGCGACGAAGAGCCGAGAGCGTGCGCGCGCCTCTGTCATGCGCGAACTGACCGAAGCGGAGCAGCAGAGGCACGCGGGCTTCGACGCAGGCGACCGAATACCCATTCGCTGCGAGCCACGCAACGTACTGCTCAATCGCGGGTGCGATCCACGACGCTCGAATTCGATCGACCGTCTCCGGTCGCACGAAGTACCGCTCAAGCATGACAACCTCAATTGCAGCTTGCGCCTCGACCGTCGGCGATCGCGGGTGCGATCGGCATATGTGTCCGGCGCTTCTCCCCCATCAAGCGCGCGTCGGCGGTGAACTATTCCTCGGCCACATATTCCCGACGGGC
>DATCFJ010000755.1:0-3415 GCA_036509605.1 Polyangiaceae bacterium
TCACGCTGGCGCGGTCCGCGCGGTAAGAGACGACGAACAGCACGCCGCCCGCGGCCAGCGAGCCACCACCAGCGACGTACGCCCAGCTTGGTCCGCCGAGCGCCGCGACGGTGATGAACACTCCGCCCAGAATCCCACCCACATTCAACGCGAGCCACGCGCTGGCGCGGGCGCCCGCGCGCGAATGCAGCTCGCCGTGCAGGGTGCCCGCTTGGTGTAGTGGCACGTAACCATCGACCGTGACGCCGTTCAGCTTCAATTGGTAGTCACCCGGCGGCAACCCAGCATCGCACGGTGCAACGCACCAGGTTGGCGTACCGGTGTCGCGCCGCGCGCGCGCTGAAAACGTCAGCGGCTCGTCCTCCGTACGCATGTACACGCGCAGCACGGGCGGAGCAGCGACGGCCGAGCCCGCTGGCACAGCGCTGTCCTGGGCGGCTGCCCTTGGTGCGCCCTCGGCATGAGCGAGCCCCGAGCTAGCCAGCAAGGCGGCACACAAGAAGCCACGAACGACGAACGACATCAGCCCGGTTTACTGCGAACCACGGAACCTGACAACATCAGTGCTTGATACGATACAAGGCGCTTTCGACGCCCGCGCAGCGATCTTCGACATACACAAGCCCGGCCGCTTTCGCAATGCGACGCGCGTCCGAAGAATAGATCCCTTGCTGCAACCACAACGCCTTGGCGCCGATGGCGACGGCCTGCTCGGCGATCTCCGGCGCGAAGCGCGCTGGGCGAAACACCAGCACGAGCTCTACCGGGAACGGGATCGCGGCGAGCGTCGGATACGCGGTTTCTCCGAGCAGCTCTTTCGCCTCGGGGTTCACGGGCACAATGCGAAAGCCCGATGCCTTGAGCGCCGCGGGCACTGAATGCGCCGCTTTCGCGGGGTCACGGCTCAAACCCACGACCGCGACCACCGAAAACTCACGCAGCGCCCGCTGAGCGTCGTCCATAAGCGGGGCCGTCATCCGCCGTGGCCAGCTTCGCTGCTCAGCGCGCCGGCATGCCCGGCCGCGCCGCCACTGCCGCTCGCGCCACCACTGCCGCTCGAGCCACCACTGCCGCTCGAGCCACCGATGGCGGCACTGCCACCGGCACCGCCCGCGCCGCCAACGCTCGCACCGCCGGCACCGCTCGTAGCTCCGCTGGCTCCGGCTGCGCTGCTGCCACCTGAGCCACCGGCTGCGGGTGCACCTCCGGCACCGCCCGCGCTGGTACCACCGAAGCTAGCCCCGCCGCCGTTAAAGGCGCCGCCCAGGCTAGTACCGCTCCCGCCCGCGGAGCTCGAAGCTCCCGCAGACGACGATGAGGCACCGCTGCTGCCAACGGCCGACGAACCCGCAGAGTTGGACGCGCCCGCAGGGGCGGGGTTGTCACCCGAGCAGGACGGCAAATCGGGTTGCGGATTGATGCACGTGTTCGAGCACGCCGCCGCCGACAGGCCAGCACCGCACACCGCGATAGAAACCCACGCCCGCAACCTCATGGGCTCAAGATACTGACAGAACCGAGCGCGTGCAACGAGCAGCCAATTCTTCGCCCTCCGCTACAGATTGGTGCCCACATTGCCGATGGAAATGCTCGGTCCGAAGATGATCGAGGTGCGGCTCGCCTGACTGTCGCCCGGGTGGTGGGAGATGTCCTCCTCGAACCAAGCGTGCAGGTTGATGGAGGCCTGGGTCGGTGTGGAGCGATTGGCGATCGGCACGCTGAAGCCAATGCCCGCGACCAAGCCGACCTGTGTGAGGGAGTTGCCGGTGTCGCTCTTGTCGTTGGTCAGGCCGATCGCCATGATGCCGCCTTCGAGCCCCAAGAAGCCCTCGTGACCTTCCGTGCTGAGCCAAGTCAGGCGCGAGATGATGCCAAAGTTCAGCGACAACACGCCGCTGTGCTGGGCGTCACCGAAGCGATACAGGCCGGTCGGGATGGTCGTTGTAGCGTATAGGCGCGCGCGCCCAGTTCCCAAAATAACGGTCCACTTGACCTCCGGCGCTCCGCTCTGGATCTCGAGACCGCCCACGTAGTGCGCTTCGTCGGCCGCGTGTGACAGCCGCACGAGGACGCGATCGAACGGTGCTTTGACGCCATTGATCCAGGCGTAGATAGGATCGCCTCCCGGGCGCATGACGATCGTCTCCGAGACGTGGCCATCCCCACGCGAGCTGCCGTCGGAGTCCACGACCTCGATCTCGAGGTTGAGCTTTTGCGTGCCGTAGCTCGGGTCCAGACGATCGCGATGAAAGATCAGCCGGCAATTGTCGCGGCTCTCGAACGGGAAATGCGCGGTAACGCCGGGCATGATGCGCTGCGCCAAGTCCTCGCTGGTGCCGCACACGAACTCGACAATCGGATGCGGACCGAGCGCAGAGCCGCCGATCGGTGCCGGCAGATTGGCCTCGTGAATATTGCGCTGCAGCGGGCTCGTCAGCTGACCTAAATCCGTGTCTGCCAGCGCCCCGGGCAATGAATCGACGCGGTAGCCGAAGCGCAGCGCCACCAGGCCCGAAGCATCTGCGTCGCCGATCACGACGTAGTCGTTACCCTGCTTGCCCACGGAGTACACACCGGGCACGGGCAGCGGCACGAGGTGCGCATGACCAAGTGGCGGCAGATGCACGATGGCCGGGCGATTGGTGGGGATGAAGCCCAGGTTCTTGTGCCCAGGGATTTCCAGCGATGCGCTACTGCGTGGCGCGTCGATGGTCTCGACGCGCGCCACGGCCACGGCAAGGGCCGGGTCGTCACGCTGCACTGCGGTCACCGTGAGCGCGCTCGCCGAGCTGCTGCCCACGCGCAAGAGCACGTCCGTGCCCGTCGAGTCGACCCGCGTGTCGACCACCTCAGCCGTGTCCGACCCGATCAAGAATCGCAGTGACGACACTTCGCTCGCGCAGCGGCCCTCGATGCGCAGCACCATGCGAGCGTTCTCTGTGTCCCGCAATAGCGGCCCCGAAGGCACGGACATCGGGCAGTGAACAACCGCCAAGTGCGCGGTCGGGTTGGCGTCGTTTTGGGCGCCTTTGCCCACGAATACCCCAGGAATTAGCTTGAATTTTACATCCACGGAGCTGACATTGCTGGACAGCGAGCGCACCAAAAGGCCGCTGCGGGTCAGCTCGCAGCGCTGCGCGCCGCAATCGACCGCGGCGACGGCGTCGCGATGCGTGAGCTCGACCTCGCCGTGCCCGGTCGACAGATCGATCGACGCATCGGCGGGCACCACGCTCGACAAGACCACGCGCGCTGGCTTGAGCAGCAAGCTCTCCGCGGGCTCGAGCTTGCCGTCTGGATCGTAATTGCTGACCTCCGCGCCGGCGCGGCCGCCGGCGGGGATCAGCGACAAGCTTCCGCTCGCGGGGTCGCTCGGCAAACCGTGACCCACGTCGAACGAGCAATGCTCGAGTCC
>DATCFJ010000756.1:0-4014 GCA_036509605.1 Polyangiaceae bacterium
AGGTGTGTCGCGGCGCACGCTGATCAATCGGCTCGAGCGGTTGAATCTGCCGCGGCCAAAGAAGATCTGACCGCGGCGGTTCGCCTTGCGCGCCAACGCTCGGGAGTCCACTCGTGCAGCGCAGTCGGCGACCTACCGCCCGCCCTCAACTTTCCGCCACACCCTTATTCCGCGCAGCGTCGAGGGGCCCTCACGCGGCTCGAAACCCCGTGCAATCTAAACGATTCGCTATTCTTCATCATAAGGACCGCGAAAACGTGCCCGCTTTACCTGGGGTCGCGTTACGCTGCTCGGTGTTCGGTGGGTGTTGAGATCTCTCTACTGAGGCGAGGTGTTACTTGGTGCGTAGAGGGTTAGAAATCCTACTGCTCTCTCTCCTAGGTCTTGCCTGCGGCAAGACTTCCGGAGACGCGCCTGCAGGCGAAGCACACGCAGCCGGAAGCAACGCCGGAGGCGCGCGGCCTGTCCCGGACGGCACCGCCGGGAGCAACCTGGGTGGAGCCGCAGGCACCGGGGAGCTCAGCCACGTCGAGCTCACGGGCGCCCCCATCTACACGCGAGTCCAGCGCCTGACCAACAGCCAGTGGGAAGACGCGGTGACCGATATCCTGCGTTTTCAGCAGCGCCAGGGGCTCTCAACGGGCTTTTCCCCCGCGCCCGCCGGCCTCACGCCCTTCGACAACAACGAGCAGGTCCTGTTCGTAGATCAGGAACGCTTCAACGACTTCGAAACGGGAGCCGAAGCCGCGGCAGCCATCGCGACCGGCTCTCCGGAGGCGCTCACCGCGCTCTACCCAGGCGACGACGAGGCGGGCTTCGTTCGCGTGCTCGGGCGGCGCGCGTTCCGTCGCCCGCTGACCGCGGACGAGGAAACGAAGTATCAAGGCGTGTTCGCGCTGGGCGAGAGCCTGTACGGCGCGGGCTTTGCGAATGGGGCAGCGCTCGTTATCCGAGCCATGCTCGAGTCACCGCATTTCCTGTACCGTACGGAGCTCGGGCCAGCGGGCGACCCGCTCAGCCCTTACGAGCTCGCGTCCAAGCTGTCGTTTTGGCTGCTGGGCACCACGCCTAGTGACGCACTGCTCGACGCGGCCGCCGCCGGTACGTTCGCGAGCAACGACGAGCTCGTAGCCGCCGCGCGCGAGATGCTGGAAGACCCTCGCGCGGTGCCCGTGATGCGCGATTTTCACGGCCAGCTCCTGCACGTTGCGTCTTTCGGCAGCATCAGCAAGAACGGAGTGCCGGAGTATGACTCGTCGATCAATCCAGAGCTGACGCTGGCAGCGAACGCCTTCTTCGATTTCATCTTTAGGCAGAACCTCGGGTTGCGCGAGCTCCTGACTTCGACGAAGGCTTACCTCGGCCCAGGTCTAGCGCCGTTCTACGGCGTGGACGCGCCGGCAGGGCTCGAGCTCCGAGACGTCGGTCCTTCGCGCAGCGGCTATTTCATGCAGGTGCCCTTTCTCATGCTCTCTAGTCGAGACAGCGAGTCCAATCCAATCTTGCGCGGCTCCCAGCTGGAGATGGCCATGTTGTGCGGGCCCCTCGGCTCGATCGAGTCGCCGCCCCTGCCGCCTCTGGTTCCAGGCCAAACCAATCGTCAGCGCGTCACTCAATCAACGGAGGGTTGCGGCGTATCATGCCATCGCAACATTAATCCGCTCGGTTTTGCGTTCGAGAACTTCGACGGCTTGGGGCGAAAGCGCGAAATGGACAACGGCAGTCCCGTGGACACCTCGGGAAGCTTCCCCCTGGCCGAGGGCGTCGAGCCGTTCGTGGACGGCAATGCGCTCATGACGGTCCTGGCGGGCAGTGCGCAAGTGCATACTTGTTACTCGAAGCAGGTGACGAGTTACGCGCTCGGCCGTGACCTGGTGGAGAGTGATCGTCCTCTGCTCGAAGCGCTGGGGAAGGTGAGCGGTGCGAAATCGTTGAAGGAGCTCGTCGTCACGCTGGTGCAAGATCCAGCGTTTCGCACGCGAAAGGCTGGTATGCCATGATTCGAGCGTTGCTTGGGCCCCAGCGATCACGCCTCAATCGCCGTGCATTTTTGCGCGGCACGGCCGGCGTGGCCTTGGGCCTACCGTTCCTCGAGAGCCTGCCTGAGCGGTCCGCCTGGGCCGCCGGAAAAGCTCCAGTGTTCAGCTTGTTCATCTGCGCGGTGGACGGCATCGTTCCCGAGAAGTTCTTCCCGGATGCCCTGGGGCCGCTGACGACCGATGGCCTCGCCGCGGCGGCTGATAAAGCGACGAGCGTGCTTTCAGCACACGCCAAGAACCTGTTGTTCGTACGCGGCATCAATTGGCCGGCCGATCCTATCTCTGAACCGCACGCCGAATCTTTGGCCATGGCTCTCACTGCGCTCCCATCGAGCGGCACCGGTAGCAACGCAACAGCCAGTGGGCCCTCGGCGGACTGGGTCGTCGCCCGCAAGGTGCAGGCGGAAATTCCACCGCTGACGCTGTACGCGGGGCAAAAAAGCTACATCAGTGAGCGCTTGTCGTTCAGCGCCGCAGGCACGGTCACAAAGGCGAGCGACAACCCGTACGACCTTTACCAAAAGCTCGTCGGCATCGTGTCCCCGGACGGCACTCCGACGCCGGGCGCAGCCGATGCGCAACGGCTCTTGCTCGAGAGCCGCAAGAGCATTCACGACCTCGTGCGCGACGACCTGAGCGCCCTGATGGGGAGCTCCCGCATGAGCTCGGCCGATCGGCAGCGACTCCAGCAGCATTTCGACTCCATCCGCGACATGGAGGTCACCATGGACGGCATGGGGAATGAGATGGTCAAAGGCTGCAGCTGGGACGGCATCGAGATCAGCAAGCTCGAAGCATTGAAAACGTTCGCGTTGACCAATAACGGGATGATCGAGGACATTGTGCGATTGCAGATGAGCCTCGTCGCTCTGGCGTTCGCCTGCAATTTCAACCGAACGGCGACCTTGCAGTGGGGCGACGGCACCGACCACACCATCTACCAAGTGCCGTCGAACGCATCCCTTCAATGGAATTTGACTTTCGTCTGCCATCGCTTGAACAGCGACTCGGCAACGGGGAACAACCCCACGGCAGCGCAAGCCCACGCGGAGATCGACGTGATCAGGATGCAAACGCTCGCAGCGGGCCTCGATCACTTCAAAGCGCGCGACCTGCAGGATAACTCGCTCGTGCTCTGGACCAACGCGATCGCGGAGTGCCCCTCGCACTCGTTCAAGAATGTACCCATCATCATCTGGGGTGACGGCGGCGGCCACCTGAAACAGGGCGCGTACGTAGACGCAGGCAACACGACCAACAGCCCGCTTCTGAACGCCCTGATCAGCGCCGCCATCCAAGACACGGGCGAAACGATGGAGAGCTTCGGAGCCGGCCCAGATGGGCAGCTCCCGGCCGTGCTCGCCTGAACCCTCCGCGATCGCGCAGGTCCACTGCGGTCGCGTTCTGAGCGCGCGACGGGTAGAGTTCTGGTAGGGTCGACCTAATCGCGAACCACCTCCACACCAACCGCGCACTAATCGCGGCCGACCGTTGCACTTAGCCACTCGGTCGCAGCTCGGGTCCGCTGCCGAATCGCTTGTGCAATGCGTCGGATCCACGAAAACCCTGTCGAGAAGTGGGGTGCGGGTGTACCCTAGGAGTCAGTGATGTTCAAAGCGCGGCGATTTGGAGCGGGCGTGCTGGTTCTGTTCGGAGCACTCGTTGGTGCGAGTGCCGTCAGCACCAGCATGCAGGCCTGCGCGCCGAACCCGCGGTACCAGCGTTGCTCGAACGGCGGCGAGTGCGCGAAGCTCGATCCGAAATACGCTTACTGCCTCAACGGCCACTGCGTCGAGTGCGTCGCCGTGGGCAGCTGCGGCGAACATCACGAGTGCAAAGACGGCGAGTGCGTCGAGAGCTCGCAGTAGCCGCAGCTCTAGCGTTCCCGGTCGGGCCGCACCTGGCGGGCGCGGTCAGTGTTTGCGTTCGAGGAGCGCTGGTCGTTCGGAGCTCGCGAGCGCGCTCACACTGTGCT